>JAJRRE010000297.1 GCA_024279745.1 Alphaproteobacteria bacterium | reverse complement strand
CTTCCGGTGGGACAACCAGGCCTTCGGTCCCGCTTGTTACGAAATGCCTGCAGCCGGGGACGTCGCTAACAATCAAGGCCCGGGCGCAGCTTGCCGCTTCAAGCATGACACGGGGCATTCCTTCGCCGCCCCTTGAGGGGACCACAGCAATATCGGCCCGGCTCCAAACATCGAGTACATTGTTGGTGCGCCCATGCCAGGTGATGTCGTCGCGCCTGTTCCATAGATCAAGCTGCGTTTGTGTTACTGAGCGCGGATTGCCGGGGTCGGGCTCGCCGTAAAGATCAAGATGAAGCCTATGTCCTTCAGCCTTCAAAATATCCATGGCCGCGACCAGAATGTCGACGCCTTTCGACCAGATCAAACGGCCGACAAACCCCAAATGTACAACGTCATTATCCGGCGTCGGCAGCGCTGGATAGGCATTTGGGTCAACACCGGCGCCGCCCAATATGCTTTCGCGGTTTTTGGGAAAGGTCCCGGCCATGCGTAACGCATTCGCATCATCGGGGTTCTCGATTAGGAGCCAACTATTAGGCTGGCGTAGATGATGGCAGATGAAGCGATAAAACGCGGCGCGCAGAAGCTTGTGTTTCTTCTTTTGGCTTAAGGTCAGGTAGCCTTGTCCGGTCAGGTGGTAGATTTTGGCAGCTTTGGCGGTGGCCTTGGCAGCAAAACCGCCAATGACGATAGGTTTGAGGGCGATGAAATGGATAATGTCTGGTTGTTCTTGGCGAAATATTCGGGACAGGTTCAGGAGCAGGCGAGCGGCTGAACCCGGGCCCATGGACGCGCGGTCGAAATCGACGGAAATCGGGCGCACCCCTAACTGTTCGATAACTCTTTTCTTGTCGCCAAATGTAGCCGCCAATGCAATGTCGACATCGCCGCTTTGTTTTGCCGCGTCGATCAGGTTGAGAAAATGAGAACAAAAAAACCAATCCTCTGTGCACACGAAGAGGATTTTGCGTTTGCGGCTGGTCATGAAAAGACATCTCCTTGGGGCGACAGTACTGGAGCAACAATAATTTGCCCTTTGAAACGATATTTATCGTGCGCCAATGTTTTGGGGGGCAAGGAAGGACGACCTGGCTGATATATCATTTTCTCAACGTCTTCCGAAGCCCGATGTCGTTCTTTACATAACTTTACATGCGGGACAACCGGCAGAAATGAACGCGCTCTAGATTTAAGTTATCGGCTGATCAGGGCCGGATAAAACGATTTTGAAGGAGCGTTGTTATGAGCAAGACTACACAAACAAGCCAAAAATCAGATGATGCCGAGCCGTCTTCGCCGGGAGAACCGGGCAACAATATGCGCGCTGGACCGCCGCCGCGCCGCGCCAGCCGCTGGGTGGCAATGAGCGTGATTGCAATTATGACATTCTTTGCCGGTGCCGTGACCGCCGGGGCATTTGGCGGTGGTGGTGGCGGCGGCGGCTGGATGGGGCATGGCAGTTTTGGTCCAGCGGGGCATTGGGGTGGCTGGCGCCATGGCCGGTTCTTGGGCGAAAACCCCGATCCGGCACAGATCGAGAAACGCTTAACCCGGGTGATTGGGCATGTGGCAATTGAAATCGACGCCAGTAAGGACCAACAGGAACAACTGGTCGGCGTGGCGATGGGAGCGATTAAAGATCTTTTGCCAATGCGCAAATCATTTCGCGAGGCGCGCGGTAAGGCGCGTGCTATGCTGACCGCGACAACGATAGACCGCGACGCCATTGAAGGCTGGCGGACGGCGCAGATGGCGCAGGCCGAATTGGCAAGCAAACGGGTTGCCAAGGCTTTGGCGGATGCGGCGGAAATTCTGACAGCGCAACAACGCCAGGATATTGGCAAACGCATCGAGCGCTTTAGAAGTTTTCGCAAACGCTGGTTTAGAGGGTGAACTGAAACGGTGACAGAGCGCTTACTCTTGATTGAAGACGATGTGCGCCTTGCTCAGATGGTCCATGACTATCTGGGTGAGGCGGGCTTCCATGTGACAATTGCCCATAGCGGGGCTGCCGGACTGGAGCTGATGCGGCGCGATCAATTCGATGCGCTGATTTTGGATTTGATGCTGCCGGATATGGACGGGTTGGAGCTGTGCCGCCAGCTGCGAACACGTGATGAGACGCCGGTCTTGATGTTGACCGCGCGCGGGGATGCCATGGACCGCATTGTCGGGCTTGAGATGGGCGCCGACGACTATCTGCCCAAGCCGTTTGAGCCGCGTGAATTACTGGCTCGATTGCGCGCAATTTTGCGCCGGGGCAAGGGAGGGGGAGGCAGCCGCAGCGATGTGTTGCGGTTCGGGCGCCTGGAAATCGATCATGATGCGCATGTTGTATCGCTGGGCGGTGAGCCTTGCGCGCTGACCAGTTATCAGTTTGCACTGCTGTGGGAATTTGCCGCTCATGCCGGGCGGGTGATGTCGCGCGATGCGTTGATGGATTTGCTGCGCGGGCAGGCGTTTGAGGCGTTTGATCGGTCGATCGATGTGCATATCTCGCGCATCCGGGCGCAGATCGAGGACGACCCTAAGAAACCGCGCCGTATCATAACCGTGCGCGGCGCCGGTTATGTTTTTGCCAAGGAACAGGACTGAAGCTGTACGACATGCGGCGTTTGGGAACAGGCAGGGCGGGCAGGGCGTAGGAATCAAGCAGCAAGCAGGGCAGGAAAACAGGGTAGGCAAGGCGGGTGGCAGGCAAGCTGGGTGGCCGGCAAGCAAACGCACATTGAATTGCACGGCGGTACTACATCAGGCGTCTCACTCCGGCAGCACATGGCAAGCAATGGAATGCGCAAGTAATCAAATGCGAGTGCATTAAAGAACACAATGAAACGACTATATCAAAAAATCTATCTGACCATACTTGTAGCGCTGCTGGTTGTTGTACTGGTGGCGGGCATCGTGTGGAAGGTTGCTGGCGGTGAGCGGCGCGATGCGGGGGCGGATCTGCTTGGCGTGCTGGTTGGCGCCGCATTGCCGCCCGTTGATGCGCCAAGAGAAACACAGCGGCGCGGCATGATCGAGCTGGCCGCCAAGTTGAAACTGACAATGGCGCTCTATGATGGCAATCGCATATTGATTGGCGCCACCAATAAACGCGCGCCGCTTCCCGGGGCGTTCGATCATGCCCGGCGCTGGCATCGCGGGGTGCTGACCATTCAGCTGCCTGACCGGCGCTATGTCGTTACCAGACTGAAGTGGCGCGGGCGGCCTCCGGCGATCGGTTTACTGGCCTTTCTGGCGGCAATAGCCCTGAGCGTTGGTCTTTGCGCCTATCCGGTCGTGCGCGGTTTGACCCGGCGGTTGGAACGCTTGCAGGAGGGCGTGGAAACTCTTGGGGGCGGCAATGTCAAAGCCCGCATTACAGTCGAAGGGCGTGATGAAGTGGCGCGGCTGGCGGTCAGTTTTAATGAGGCGGCGGCGCGGATCGAGACATTATTGGGTGCGCATCAACAATTGCTGGCCAATGCCTCGCATGAATTGCGCACACCGCTGGCACGGCTGACCATGGGGATTGAATTGGCCGGGAATGAAATCAACGCAGAACGTCGCGCCGAGCTGCGCCGGGATCTGGGCGAACTTGACGATCTGATTGAGGAGATCCTGATCGCCAGCCGCTTGGATGCG
>JAJRRE010000022.1 GCA_024279745.1 Alphaproteobacteria bacterium | reverse complement strand
CGGCGCGGGCGATCTTGCTTTTGCTTCTTGATTTAATGCGCCGGGTCTTGTTGGCCTGGATTTTTTTCGCCTGAACCTGCTTGGCTTTAATCTGCCTGGTCTTTGATCGTGTTTGTCTGGCCAGCGGCTGCGGTACGATTGCAGTAGCTGCGACAGCGGGTGCAGTTGCGGCAGCAGCCGGACCAGGAACATTTTTGCGAAGCGTCGTGACGCCGCGTGCTTTGTCCCTGAGCGTGCTAATAAGTTCTGCTATCGCGCTGTTTGGGGCTTTGGCGGACGCGATGTTGCTGTTCGCGGTTAAGGTTACCGTGGCCGCAATTAAACAAATTCCTGCTGTTACGGACAGCCGCTGCAAAGCGCCGTGCCGCAATTGTTCGAAATTCATTTTGCTCGATCCCCGTCGTTACTTGTACTTGTTCGGTTGAACGGTACGAACCAGTTTATTACTTAAGAAGATGGCATTTTCCCGATCATCTTGAGGTTTTGTTATGGATGCAGATGGTTAACAGCGGCTTAACGTTTGGGCGGGCTTATGATTAATGGTTAACCGCTGGTTAAACGCTGTGCGATTTTGCGACAAAGCCTGAAAAAATCGCCCAAGCAGCAGATTTTCCCATTTGTTTCAGGCTAATAGTGTCTTTGAAAAGAGCGGTATCTGCGCTGATCGAAAGCGAAAATGCTGCTTCGTGGGTATCTTGAAACAGCGCAGAGCGTTAAGATTGCTCAACCAAAAGTGGCAAATTAATTTTATTGTTCCCGTAAATATCGCCCGCCGCCGGAACTGATCATCGCTTCACCCAAAATGCCTGTCCGAATAAGTCAATTTCTCGATCGCGCCGTAATCGATAGGTTTTGGGTTTAGTAGCGCGGCAGATAGGTGGGCCAAATAGGTGGGTCAAACAGGTGAAAAAGACTCAAAGGGGCTGAAATGACGGCGGGGGAGCACAAGTCTTGCCTCCCCCGCTCAATAATCTAAGTGCTTTATTCCGTGCGCAGTTCAGCGCCCGCCCATCAGTGCTGCCCAGCCGCCGGGTAAACCCTGCCAGCTGTTACCTGCGGCAGGCGGGACAATATCGCCGGCGTCAACCCGAGCCACACCGTCATGCAGCGGATAATTACCGTGAGCTGCAACTGCGGCGCCGCCCATCGCCGCCAGTTTGGCCCAACCGCCCGGCATTACGCTCCATGCGGCGCCATTTTGAGGTGGCGCCGACGTAGGCTGAATAGCGGCAGGTTGAGCTGCGGCGGGCGCTGGTGCCGCAGCTGGGATGGCGGCGACCGCGGCTGGAATGGCGGCGGCTGCGACAGCCACCGGAGTTGCTACTGCCGCCAGCGGAGCGGCCATTGGTACGGGAGCCGGTGCTGGTGCCGGAGCGGGGGCAGCGGCAGCGGGAACAGCTGCCAGTACTGGAGCCAGAGCTGGCGCAACTGGAATTGGCGCAGGAGCTGCCGCCATCATTGGAGCAGGAGCAGGAGCAGGAGCAGGGGCGGGAGCTGGTGTAGCGGCAGGAGCCGCGGCACTGTGGCCTGGCGCTGACCAACCTCCTGGCAATGATTGCCAACTATTTCCCGGCGCCGGTGGGATAATTTCGCCAGCGTCAACGCGTGCGACGCCGTCATGCAGCGGATAATCGCCGTGGTTGCCAAGCGCTGCTGCCCCGCCGCCCATTGCCGCCAATGTTGCCCAACCACCGGGCAATGAACCCCAAGCGCCCGATGGCGCGGCGGCAGCGGGTGCTGCTGGCGCTGGTGCAGGCGCTACGGCGGCTAAAGGAGCAGATGCGGCAACAGGAGCTGGCGCTGGAATTGGTGCGGCCATCGGAGCTGCGGCCAATGGAACTGGTGCAGGTATTGGTACTGGTGCCGGCGCGGCGGCTGCGGCGACAGGTGTGGCCGGTGCCGGTTGGCTGGGTGAAGAGCTGGCAAACATGCCTTGCGCCTGCGCCGCGTCAATCACGAATTCATCACCGTGCGATAACGGGAGTTGGTTGAGCACAGCGCCATCGCCGTTCAGTTTTTGCACGCGCACTTGGCAATCATTGCTTGTCCCATCGCGTCTTACCGATACGACAAAATGCTCTATTGTTGCTTGTGTCATGGTGGTTCGTCCCTCCCTTTATACTCGTTTACAGTCTGTTTAATGCTCTTTTACATAGCTCTTACGGCGTTGTGTTCATGCGGCACTCAAATAGATCGATAGCGCTGAAGCGCCCGCTTTATGTATGACGATTGACCCGACAATGATTGTCAGACAGCCGATGGCAATTTGCAAGCTTCGATTGGCCCAGGTCATATATTTGGCGCTTGCGCTAAGGGGAACCGCGATCACCGCTGACAGGATCGCCATGCCGAGTATTGAGCCAAGACCAAACAGCGCGATATAAATCAGGCCGATGAGAGGGCTGGCGATACTGCTCGAAGCGATCACCACGAGCGCCGCTGATCCGGCCATGCCGTGCATTAAGCCAATAGCAAATGTACGCAGTGGCAGCGCTGTAAGTGCGGTTCCAATAGTTTCTGGCGTGCCGGATTTAGCTTTAGCTTTGGCGTTTGCGGTTGCGTTCGAAGTTGCGTGCGCATGCGCGTGATCGTGCGGGTTCAGATTGTGCGGTGTGGTTTCATTCTTATGACTGTGGGCGTGGAAGTGGCGGGCGTTGCCGACATGCTCATGCACATGGAAATGCACGCGCTCGCGCCATAGCCGGTAAAGAAGATGCGCGCCCAGCCCAATCAGCATGACCCCGACCAGGGTTTCCATCACCGCCGCCGCGCCGTCGGATATCGCAATGTTGAAGGCAAGGGCGCCGCCTGCCACCAGCAGTAGCATGAGCGTATGCCCCAGTCCCCAGGCTATACCGTGTCTTGAGAACGCGCGGACGTCCTTTTGGCGTGAGGCTATGGCGCTGACAGCGGCGATATGATCGGCCTCAAAGGCGTGCTGCATCCCGATCAAAAGGCCCAATCCCAAAATGGATAAATACATCTGCCGTCGCCGCCTTGCTTAGTCTCATCGTTTTTCTTGTTTCGCCGCGTCGGTGGTCAGGAAAAAGCCAACTCGCGTTGTTTCTTTAGCGCTTTGGCGAGCCAGTCATACCAGGCATCCATCCCCTCGCCGCTGCGCACCGACAATTGCAAAATCTCGATCTTCGGATTGACCTGCCGCGCATAATCGAGGCAGCGCTCGACGTCAAAATCGACATGGGGTAGCAGGTCGATCTTATTGAGGATCATGAGATTGGAGGCGGCAAACATATGCGGATATTTGATCGGCTTATCCTCGCCCTCCGTCACTGACAGAATAGCGACCTTGGCCGCCTCGCCCAGATCGAACAATGCCGGGCAGACCAGATTGCCAACATTTTCGATCATGACAATGGAACCGGCAGCGGGTT
>JAJRRE010000021.1 GCA_024279745.1 Alphaproteobacteria bacterium | reverse complement strand
CCAATGAGCGAATAAAGCGCGCCGCCGGGACAGACATAGCGGCAAAACCCGCGCCGGGCGACCAGCAGATCAAACGCCAATGTGGCGACAAAGAAAATCATACCAGCGCCAAAGCCGCCCAGGGCAATGGCATAATAAATTTCCCGGCCCAATATCGCGGGGGGGTAAATGGCGGCAAACAAGATTGAGCCGGAGACAGCGGACAACGCTGCGCCAAGCGCCAACACGCCGTATTTTACACGTTTGTCCAGGCGCCGTTTGCCAGTGTGAAACCCGGCCCAGGTGAGCCAGCCGGCGACAAGGCTGTTAAGCTCATAGAGCAATGTCGCCGGGCAGATCCAGCCGCAAAAGAAGCGCCCAAAGATCGCCGTGAGCGCAATCGGTATCAAGGCGGTGACAAAGAACGGCCAATAGATTGATAGGCTGGCGGCCATTTGCCCGAGCACCGCAAGCGGATCAGACAGTTTCAGACCAAACAGATTTCCCGACCAGGTCGTGCCCTTTACCGCGTCAAGATCGCGTGCCGGATCAGAGACAAAAGGTGCGCTCAGCATCTCCATAACGTCATAAAGCTGTTTTTCCGAAGGCGCCAACAAATCATAGGCGTGAGCGGCGACATAGGTCTGGTAGACATGCAAGAAGGGCAACGCGATCAGCATGACGAACACGGTGGTCAGCGTTAGCCAGCGCAATTTGTTGAGATGCTTCCATAGGAAAAACGGTTTATGCGGTCCTGGCATTAAACAGCCTCCCGGTTTGGAATGACGCGGATGGCTTGCGGCATTTGAATACACGAGCGCTCACACAGACCGCAGCCAACACAATCAGCAAGCACATGGGGCTGTTCGAGCATGGCGACCTTGATGGCCACGTCGGGCAGCGGGCAGGCGCGGTAACACACGCCGCAGGTTTTGCCCTGAAAGGACAGGCATAATTGTTCATCGACCACCGCATGACCCATTTTAACATTGGCGACGATATCCTTGAGGGCGCGCTTGATCGGACGAATGGCGCCCGACGGGCACACATCGCCGCATTTCATACATAAGATGCAGCCCTTTTCGCGCGGAATGATGTACGGCGTATCGACTGAGCCGCTGCCGTTTTGCGCACCGAAATAACCGATGCAGCGATTGGGGCAGATCTCGCCGCACTGGCCGCAGCGGATACAGGTCGATAAAAATTCTGCTTCATCCAGAGCGCCAGGCGGGCGCAGGTAACGAATGTTTGAGCGGGGCGTTTTGGCTTTCACCTCGCGCGGCAGCATGGCGGCGATGGTGGCCGCACCAATACACTGGCCAGTTGTTGACAGGGCGCCTTGCAAGAATGTTCTGCGCTGCATGGCGGTTCCGCCTGTTGTGATCTGCATTATTGGTTGGGGTATAAAACTGGGTTGGCTATGAGATATAAATTCGCCGAGCGGTACTTAGTGAAATGCTGCTCGGTGTCAGGTGCTGCGCCAACTTGAGCAAGTCGCCATTCTGGAGGTCTGGCAACTTGCCCAATATACCGCGCCTAAATCTTTTCAATCCGCGCGGCACTTTTCTTGAAATCGACCTGGCCAGAAACCGGGTCCCAGATGCGCGACGTCACGCCATTGGCCAGCCATTTGTTTTTCTTCGGGTCGGCGCTATCGGCCACCGACAAATTCCATGGGCCGAACATATAGCCGCGTGGGACGTTGTTGCGGGCCGGTTTGACCAGCGAATTGGTGCCGACCTGTGCCCGCGCTTCGAGCGAGCCGCGCCGTGTGACGACACGTACTTTGTCGCCGTCGTTGATGCCCAGGTCTTTGGCGTCCTGTTCGTGCATTTCCACATACATCTCCGGCACCAGGCGGCGTGTTGTCGGACTGCGGTTGGATTTGGCCGTATGGAAATGCTCATAAACGACGCCCAGACCGAACCAGTAAGGATATTTATCCATGGGAACGTCCTTCCATTTTTTGCCGCGATAATCTTCGTCGGGCATATCGGGCGTCAGGCCTTTGTCACGCGCTTCAATAATCAAATTCATATTGTCGATGGTGTAGTGGCCCTCCTTGGTGCCAAATTCCATCAGCTTCTTGGTCAGCTCTTCGCGGTTGGAATAGTCCTGCTCGCATATCTTCATATGCACCTTGCCGTCCTTGGTGCGGAAATAGCCGTAGGGTTTGTTCTTCCACTTGCCTTCTTGCAGCATGAAGCGGCGTTTGGTGCCGCCGTTCTTGGCAGACTCGTAGTTGGGCGCCGGCCATTGAATACCGCGCAATTCTTCCAATTGTTCATAGGGGGATTGCTTGTCGATCTTCTCCACTTCCAATATGCCGGTGAGATCGGTGTCGGTCCCTTCGGAGGCACGGCACACATCGCGGAATATTTCCTCGACTATATAGAAACCCTTGTCGTCTTTTTTATAGGGAAGAATTTTCTTCATATCGAGGCCGAGCAGCGTGCCGATTTCCTTGGCCTTGTCGATCACCAGATCCAGATCCGGCAGGCAGCCCTTTGGCGGCTCAGCTGCTTTCTGGCACAGATTAATGCGCCGTTCCGAAGAGATGTAAACGCCGTCAACTTCGCCCCAGGTGGCCGCCGGAAAAATCACATCGGCATAGAGGTTGTTGGGCGCGTGACGATAGATTTCCTGCACCACATTAAAGGTTTTGGAAATAGCCGGGCGTACCAGATTATATTGGTCGGGCAAATCGATATGAGTGGCATAGACAAAGAAGAACGCTTTGACCTCATCCTTCAGCGCCCGCTCCATCATGCCGACCGCATAGCCGGGGTTGGCAGAATTCATCGCGTTGATTAAGTTCTTCTCAGGCACGCGCCAGTGCTTGGCCATATGCTTGCGATGAGCTTTGTTCTTCAAGGGCTGGTTGAATGGCAGGCGCCCGGTGAGCCCGCCGGTAAAGCGCTCGCCCATGGCATTGGGCTGCCCGGTCATGGAGAACGGGCCGCAGCCGGGCTTGGCCAGATTGCCGGTCATGGTCAGCAGATTAATAATTGAAATCACATTATACTGGCCATGCACATGCTGGTTGTAACCGATGCCCCACATGATAATGACGCCGCCATAACCGCCTTTGCCAGAATGTTTACCATTGGAGCGGGCGAGGCGTTTGCGCGTCGCATCGGCGAACATGCCGGCGACTTTGCGGATCAATTCGGGCGAGACGTCATGGTTCGGCCCGCCCATGCGGTCCTGCACCTGCTCGGGACTATAATTTTTCAACACGCCATTGGTGTATTCTTCCCAGCCGGTGGTGTGGACTTTCATGAAGTCCCAGTCGATGACGTCTTTGTGGTCTTTGAGCAGCACATGTGCAATGGCGTTAAGAAAACTGATGTCGCCGTTCAGCACCGGCACATGCACGGAATTGTCGGCGCTAATATCTTCATAGCCCATCACGGTGCCGGTGCGGCGCGGATCGACGACAACCGTTGGAATGCGTTTTTTCCTTTTGTGATCGGCGGCGCGCCAAAAAATAATCGGGTGGGATTCGCGCGCGTTATGGCCAAAGTGCATGATCATGTCGCACAGCTCAATGTCATCATAGGCAAGCGGCGGCGTATCGGAACCAAGGGTCGCAAAATAACCGGTGACGGCGCTGGTCATGCACAT
>JAJRRE010000296.1 GCA_024279745.1 Alphaproteobacteria bacterium | reverse complement strand
TTTGCGCCGATGGGGCCGCAACCCCACCGACATTTTTCTTATCGCACCTGTCCGCTTTTTGCGTCTTGCGCCTTAATGACAACACTTGCTCAATTTCCTTGGCAAAGAAGTTTCGTCTTAACTGGAACAGGTTGCATAGCCAGGCAGTGTCACGGGCGCTCAGCGCATCGCGACTTTCCATTGCGACACCGGAATGTCCCATTTATCCAATGTGCCGCGTAATTCGCCAGCCAGATCATTCACGCTCTGCTCTTCGATGCCTTGCGGATAGCGATGGGCGCCGACTGAGTTAAGCACGCGGCCAAACGCGGACTGTAAATCGGCAAAGGCGGTGTAGTAACGCAAGGCCGATACCAGACGCCGGGAACGCGCTACAAGAGCTTCCGCTTCCGATGTGCCGGAGGTGGCGGCGCCGTCTGCTGCAATTTGTGACAGCTTGCGATCGACGCCGTAAATGCTCGACGATACCTGGAACAAATCCTTGGCCAGCGCATAGCGATGCAGCGAAATATGAACCTGTGCCAACACTGCCATCGACAACGCCCGCCGCCGTGCCACTGCCGTCTTTTCGCCCTTGCGAGCAAAGTCGATCGCGATCGGTGCCGTTGCCAGTTCCATTAGATTCTTGGTCAGCAGCACGCCAAGATTGCTCCATTGACTGTTCAGCAAAAACGAATTGGAGTCATAATTGTTGCCACTTCGAAGTTCAATGCCTGGCAGCAAACGAACATAGGCGGCATGAACCTCAGTTACACTGATGCGATGTTTGTAGTCTTCTTCACGCATTTCCGGTCGATTGGTCAGCGCTGCCGTCTCGATAGCAGAAATCTCCCCGCGCAAACGTGGTGCCCTGAAGCGATGTTTGCGCGACACAATAACTTTGTACGACGTTCCAGGTTGCAAATTCATCAAGGCCGCCAGTTCGGCTTTGGCAATCGACAATTTGCGCCGCACGTCCAGCATGTCGCGTTTATGTGAGAGCAATGCTCGTTGCCGATTTAGCTCATCCGCAGGCTCGCCGTCACCAGAGCGCACCAGCGCCCGGGACCGCGATAGCGCGCCGCTCATTTCGCCAATCAATCCGTTGATCTTTGGGATGAGGCGCTGTGCCGCCACCGCCCGCCAATAAGCATCGCGAATGTCCAGGATCAAGTTCTGCGTGACTTTGATCCGGCGCTCTTCGGCAATCAGAACTTTGTCCGCTTCCTGGCGCGAGCGCAGATAGGTCAGTCCAAAATCAAGAATGTTCCAGACCACCTGCAAATCGGCATAACGAACCGTTTTATCTTCAGAGGTGGAAACTTCCAAAGACTGGTTACCTGTGATCAGCGAACGTGAAGATGAGCCGCGATAAGAATTGCGCGAACGCCACCCTGCCTGCGCGGCTAATTTGGGCAACATGCCGATCTGGGTATAACGCAAACCGGATTTGGCCAGCCCCAGCTCCATTAATTTGAGCCGCTTATCCAGATTATATTTCAGCCCCCGCGCCACCGCCTGATAAAGTCCGATGGGCCCGCTCACCGTTTCTTGTTCGCGGTATATCTCGGCCATATCAAACCCGACCCGCGCGGCAATTTCATCCTCCCCAAGCGCAATTGGCCTGACACATCCGCCAAGACCGTTCATTGTGACCGCGGCTATTAGCGTAAATCCAATGCCTTGCTGCTTGCGAAATTTGAGCGAACCGCTCAACCATCCCGACGCCCTCATCGTGACCCTCCCAAAAATTAAAATATTGCAATTGAACGAGCACACGCAAAACAGGCTGCACGATTTAATTCTGCTATCGAGGGTTGTATTGTGATTCGCCACAACCTAATCCTACAAGCGGGCAAGAATTACAATTATTGGTTGAAATATACGCAGTGCAAATAGACTTAAGATTGTCCTGATAAATCTTTCCTGTATCGAAACAGTATGTTTATTATGTTTATTTTCAATCTGTTATGAATAGTTCCGAGCGGTTAAACAGACAGATGATCAATGTTTCACACACGTCCCTATGGTTGTATATATGCAACGATGCACCTGTTGTCATCAATGTCAAAAAGAATGAGAAGCGAGCAAAGTCATAGCTAGCCGAACCACACGCCTTGGGCTATTACGGCGACAAAGCGCAAAACAGCGCCGACATATCTTAATGAGACCAGGATACAAATGTTTGACATTGCGATAATAGGCGGCGGTGTGAACGGCTGCGGCATAGCCCGCGATGCGGCAGGGCGCGGGCTGAAAGTTCTACTGGTTGAGCAAAATGATTTGGCAAATGGGACCTCGGCAGCATCCACCAAGCTCATTCACGGCGGGCTGCGCTATCTGGAATATTATGAGTTCGGTCTGGTGCGCCATGCCCTGAAGGAGCGCGAAGTTTTATGGGCAATGGCGCCGCATATCATATGGCCGCTGCGTTTTGTTCTGCCCCATCATAAAGGTCTGCGCCCGGCCTTCCTCATCCGGCTGGGGCTGTTTTTGTATGATCATATGGGCGGGCGCAAATTGCTGCCGACGTCTCGCACCATTAATCTGCGCACCGATCCTGCCGGGGGCCCGCTGAAAAATGATTTTGTGAAGGCGTTTGAATATTCCGATTGCTGGGTTGAGGATGCGCGTCTTGTTGTGCTCAATGCCATGGATGCTGCCGCTCGCGGCGCCGATATTCGGGTGCGCACAAAACTGGTCTCGGCACAGCGTCAAGAAGATCACTGGCGCCTTGAACTGCTCGATAAAAAAACAAATCAAACCCATAGCATCGACGCCGGCATAATGATCAACGCCGCCGGTCCGTGGGTTTCCGACGTGGCACAGAAGAAGCTGCGCCGCAACAGCCGGTCGAACGTGCGCTTGGTCAAGGGGAGCCATATTGTTGTGCCTCGCCTGTTCGACCATGAGCGCGCCTATATTTTCCAGAACACCGACAACCGCATCATGTTCGCCATCCCCTATGAGCGCGATTTCACCTTGATCGGCACCACTGATGTCGACTTTAACGACGATCCGGCGGACGTAAAAATCTCGCCGATTGAAATCGATTATCTGTGCGCTGCCGCCTCTGCCTATTTCAAAAAACCGGTGAGCCCCGACGATGTCAGCTGGACCTATTCCGGCGTTCGGCCGCTATTTGATGACGGCGAGGAAAGCGCGCAGGAGCTGACCCGCGATTTCGTGCTGGAGCTGGACGAAGCGCAAGACCGCCCGGCGCTGCTTAACATTTTTGGCGGCAAGATCACCACCTATCGCCATCTCGCCGAAGAAGCGCTGGCCAAGCTGGAACATTTGCTCCCCCGTCAGAAAAGCGGAGAATGGACACGCGGCGCGCCCCTGCCCGGCGGTGATTTCCCCGTCACCGGGTTCAGCGCGCTGGTGCATGAGTTTCGCCAAAGCTGCCCGCTGCTGGAGCCGGACAACGCCGCCCGCCTGGTTCGCGCTTATGGCACATTGGCGGCGCCGATATTTGCCGGCGTCTTCCAGACTTCGGATCTGGGTGTGGATTTCGGCGGCGGGTTGTTTCAGCCCGAAGTCGAATATCTTGTCAAAAATGAGTGGGCAAGGAGCGCTGATGATATATTATGGCGCCGGTCCAAGCTTGGCCTGCGCCTGAGCAAACCGCAAGCCGCCGCGCTGCAAAACTGGTTGCAAGACCACCTGGCCGAGATGCTACAGCCAACCTCGTAACTGAGCCTGGAGAACGCGCAACAATACCTGGACTGCGACAGGCGGCGGGTCGATACTTGCCCAAGCAGTTGGTGAGATAAAGCAGCTGGTGGGACAAAGAAGAAAGAAGGTGCGCGTATGGCAAACTATGTTCTGGCAATCGACCAGGGAACCACATCAAGCCGCGCCATCTTGTTTGATGCGGCCATGGGCGTCGCCGCAACTGCACAACGCGAATTTGAGCAGCATTTCCCGCGCTCCGGCTGGGTTGAACATGAGCCCGAAGATCTGTGGCAAACAACGCTCACCACCTGCCGCGAGGCCATCGCCAAAGCCGGATCGTGCGCCGCCGACATCGCCGCCATCGGCATCACCAATCAGCGCGAAACGACAATTGTGTGGGACCGGGTCAGCGGCAAACCCATCCACCGGGCCATTGTCTGGCAGGACCGGCGCACTGGCGATGTCTGCCAGCAGCTGAAGGCCGCCGGCCATGAGCCGAACATTACCGCCCGTACCGGACTGCTGCTTGATCCTTATTTCTCCGGCACCAAGCTAAGCTGGATCCTGTCCCATGTCGGCGGCGCCCGCGAAGCCGCCGCTGCCGGGCGTCTGGCATTCGGTACTGTCGACACGTTTCTAAGCTGGCGGTTGACCGGCGGTAAAAGCCACGTCACAGACGCCACCAATGCCAGCCGCACCATGCTCTATGATATCCATCAAGGCGCGTGGCATGATGAGCTGCTGGACTTGATCAACGTTCCGCGCGCGGTGCTGCCCCAGGTCATGGATAGCGCCGCCGATTTCGGCCAGACCGATCCGGTATTATTCGGCGGTCCAATCACCATTGCCGGGATAGCAGGCGACCAGCAGGCGGCGACCGTCGGCCAGGCTTGCTTTCAGCCCGGCATGATGAAGTCCACCTATGGCACCGGCTGTTTTGCACTACTGAACACCGGCGCGGCACCGGTCACATCGAACAACCGCCTGCTTACCACCATTGCCTATCAGGTGGACGGCAAACCAACCTACGCATTGGAAGGCTCAATCTTTATCGCCGGCGCCGCAGTACAATGGCTGCGCGACGGCCTTGGTATTATCGATGATGCCGCCCAGACAGGCCCCCTGGCTGAAGCGGCCGATCCCGAGCAGCAGGTTTATCTAGTCCCCGCCTTCACCGGCATGGGCGCACCCTATTGGGATGCCGAGTGCCGCGGCGCCCTGTTCGGCATCACCCGCGCCACTGGCCCCAAAGAGCTGGCCCGCGCCGCGCTGGAAGCGGTTTGTTTCCAGACCCGCGATTTATTGGAAGCCATGCAGGCCGATTGGCAAGCCAGCAGCACCAGCAGTACCGGCGGTGCCAGCGGCACAGGCGGTTTAAGTGATGCTAGCAGCAGTGTTGGCAGTACGAAGAAAACGGGTCAAACAGTCTTACGCGTGGATGGCGGCATGGTGGCATCAGACTGGACCATGCAGCGCCTCGCCGACATGCTCAACGCGCCCGTCGATCGCCCGAGGGTTTTGGAAACAACGGCGCTTGGCGTTGCTTATCTGGCGGGCATGAAAGTCGGCTTCTATCCGCCAATGGACGAGTTCGCGAAAAACTGGTCGCTGCAAAAACGCTTTGAACCGGATATGGACGAGCCTACGCGCCGCCGCCTCTATGCCGGTTGGAAAGACGCCGTCTCGCGCACACTCAGCCGCTGAGCCGCTGAGCCGTCGTTTGCGGCGGGTATTTCGCAGACCTTCAAGAGTTAGACATGATCGAATTTTTCGCATCCCTGGTTCTGTTTGTCGCCGCGCATATGGTGCCGACGCGCGCCCCCATCCGCGCCTTTGCCGTGCGCCGTCTTGGTGAGCGCGGATTTCTGATCGCCTATTCGGCCCTTTCAATCCTCATGCTCGGCTGGGTGATTGCGGCAAGCCTGCGCGCACCTTTTGTCGCTCTATGGACGCCCGCACCCTGGGCTTTTCTTGTGCCGATCATCATCATGCCAGTTTCTTTCATGTTGCTGAGCGCGGCGCTGATACAGCCCAACCCCTTGTCGATTTCCTTTTCCAGGCGGCCCTTCGATCCGCGCGCACCCGGCGTCATAGCGCTAACCCGGCATCCGGTGTTGTGGAGCTTCGGCCTATGGGCAGGCGCGCATATTCCGCCAAATGGCGATCTTGTTTCTGTTGTATTATTTGGCGTTCTGGCCCTGTTTGCTTTCGCCGGCATGGCGCGGCTTGAACGAAAAAAGAAACTGTCTTTAGGCGCGGATCAATGGCGGAAGCTGGCGGCGAACACCAGCATTATTCCCGGCGCTGCGCTGGCACGCGGGCGCAGCTCATGGCCGACGCAACTGGGCTTTCACGCCGCACTCATCGCCGGGCTGGCACTGTATGTTCTATTTTTGATATACACGCACGAACAATTGTTTGGCGCCGCGCCGCTTGCGCATTTATAATCGCCCCCACTTGAACAACCCGATCTTGGTCATCGGGTCTGGGCTGGCAAGTCAAGTGTGACTACCTTCCACGGCAAAAGGAATTATTGGTGCCCCGCATTGTGCTGCTCATTATTGGTGTCACCACTACCGCCCTGGCCATCGCCGGTGCCGTCCTGCCCGGCCTGCCAACGACGCCGTTTCTGCTGATCGCGCTATGGGCGTTTTCCAA
>JAJRRE010000295.1 GCA_024279745.1 Alphaproteobacteria bacterium | reverse complement strand
TTGTGTTCACCAACAAGAACCGCGACAAGATCGGAATATTGTAATGGGAGCGCACCAAGCGAAGCAAACGCGTCGCCGGACCTTAGATCCGCCTCGGTCGTATCAGCGACGCGCAAGCGCTACCTGCGCCAATTCGCGCGTGAGACAGATAATGGTGCCGGTAAAAGAAACGGTTTCAGTGCTATATCACCCGTGGCCATATCGCCCGTATCAGGCAAGGGCGGAATCATCGTCGAGAATTTCCCCACGCTCGCGCTGGAACATGTCGAGAAGGTCCTGCACACTCAGCCCCGCGCGCTCCTCGCCTGCCACATCAAGCACGATCTCACCTTGATGCAGCATAATCGTGCGGTCGCCAATTGCCAGCGCCTGGGTCATGGAATGGGTGACCATTAACGTGGTCAGATTTTGTTCAGCAACAATCTGCCGGGTGAGGCCCAGCACGAAGGCGCCGGTCTTGGGATCAAGCGCAGCGGTGTGCTCGTCCAGCAGCAGAATTTTCATCGGCGTCAGGGTCGCCATCAATAGGCTGAGCGCCTGGCGCTGTCCGCCTGATAACAGTTCCATCAAATCATCAAGCCGACTTTCCAGGCCCAGGCCGAGACGTTCCAGCAGCGCCGCCGCCCTGTCACGAGAGGCTTGTGATGTCGCGCGCTTTAGTCCGCGAGTTTGGCCGCGGCACCCGGCCAGGCTAAGGTTCTCTGCAATGGTCAATGTTCCGCAAGAACCGATTAGCGGGTCTTGAAACACCCGCGCGACCAGACCGGCACGGCGGCTCGTCGGCCAATTGGTTACGTCGATTTCGTCGATAAGGATGCGCCCCTCATCGGGAATAGCTTCACCGGCCAGCGCGTTCAAAAGCGTGCTTTTGCCGGCGCCATTGGAGCCGATGACAGTAACGAATTGCCCGGCAGGTATGTCCAGGCTGACCTGTCGCAGCGCCGGCATTTCCATGGCGGTACCGCGATTGAAGGCTTTGCAAATCGCCTCGATCCTGATCATTTGCCTTTGCCCCTGTTAGCGCCGCCAGTCGCACTGGCGCGAAACGGATTGCGGGTGCGCGGCGCAACCATGGCCAGCACGACCAATATGGCTGTCACCAGATTGAGATCCTGCGCCTTCAGACCAACAAAGTCTGCATTAAGCGCCGCCGCGACCGCCAGCCGGTAGAGCAAGGAGCCGACAATGCAGGCCAGCGTGGCGCGGAAAACAGTGCGCGGGGAAATCAGCGCTTCGCCGCCGATCACCGACGCCAGTCCGATCACGATTACGCCGACGCCAAGGGTTACATCGGCCGCGCCCTGGCTTTGCGCAAACAGGGCGCCGGCGAAAGCGACAAAGCCATTGGAGATGGCCATGCCGAGCAGGATCATGCGGCCGGTATTGATGCCTTGCGCTTCGGCCATCCGCGGATTGGCGCCGGTCGCGCGCATGGCGAGGCCGATTTCTGAGCTCAGGAAGCGGTCGAAAAAAAATTTCACAACCACAGCCAGAACAAGCAACACCACTGGTAGCAGCATGTAAGACGGCAGGCCGTCCGCCTCAAACGCTTCCAGCGGCGTGAAGACGGTGGTCTCGCCGAGCAGCGGAATGTTTGGCCGCCCCATCACGCGCAAGTTGATCGAATAGAGCGCGATCATCACCAATATGCTGGCCAGCAAATGCAGGATCTGTAGCCGCACATTAAGCCAGCCGGTCACCAGCCCCGCCAAGGCGCCAGCAAAAATCGCCAATAGGGTGGCCAGATAGGGATCGATCCCGGAAATGATCGCGGTTGCGGCAACGGCGGCGCCAAGCGGAAAACTGCCATCGACGGTGAGATCGGGAAATTGCAGCACGCGAAACGATAGATAGACACCCTGTGCCACCAGCGCGAATAACAGGCCCAGTTCGATGGCGCCCAGCAGGGCTATCATGCTCATGGATCAACCGGACCTTCGCAATGTTAGTGATAGTCGAATGTTAGTGATGGGGGGCCATATGTCCCGCGCTCGCGTTAGTAAGAGGGCTCTCGCGAGCGCTGGCAAAAGATGAGCCGGGGCAGCCCAGCGCGCAAAGTTTATCTGCCGCCCGGCCTCTCATGCCTGTCCTTTCACCCTGGCCTCTCACCAAAAGCTTATTTGATTACCGTCTTGGCCGAGGCAATCAGACTTTCGGGAATGCTTGCGCCCATGGCTTTGGCGGCGCCGGGATTAACGAACAGCTCCAGCTTGGTGACGGCGGCAACGGGGATATCGCCGGGTTTGGCCCCGTTTAAAACCTTGACAACGATCTCGCCGGTTTGCAGTCCCAGATCATAATAGTTGAACCCGAGCGCTGCTACGGCGCCGCGCTTGACCGAATCCGTATCGCCGGCAAACACTGGTATCTTGGCATCCTTGCCGACTTTGACCACCGCCTCAAAGGCCGATACCACGGTGTTATCGGTGGGAACATAAATCGCATCCACTTTGCCAACCAGCGAGCGCGCCGATTGCAGCACTTCGCCGGACTTCGTGGCCGCCGCCTCAACGATAGTCAGCCCAAGTTTCGGCGCTTCGACTTTAATGACCTTCATTAAAGAGACCGAATTGGATTCGCCGGGGTTATAGATCACGCCGAGCCGCTTGGCTTTGGGCGCAATGTCCTTGACCAGTTTCATATGCGCGGCAATCGGCGACATATCGGAAATGCCGGTGATATTGCCGCCAGGTTTTTGCCAGTTCTTGACCAGCTTGGCACCAACGGGATCGGTGACCGCGGTGAACACAACGGGGATCGATTTGGTCGCGGCGGCAACGGTCTGCGCCGACGGCGTTGCAATGGCCACAATAACATCGGGCGCATCGCCGACAAATTTCTTGGCGATCTGGCTGGCGGTGACGCCGCTGCCCTGCGCGCTTTCAAAGCTCCATTTGAGGGTCTTGCCGGCTGTAAACCCCGCCTTGGCCAGCGCGTCCTTGATGCCCTTGCGCGCCGCATCAAGCGCCGGATGCTCAACGATTTGCGTGATCGCCACATGTTTATCGCCAGCAAGTACAGCACTACTGCTGCATATCAGCAACCCGGCACACAAAGCCGCCAATATCTCGCCAGCATTCCGTTTAACTTTCAGTTCCATAATTTAAAGTCCCTCCCCAGAGATCTTTTTTCAAGACTGCACCGCCCTGAAGCCATGCCGACGATAACAAATATACTCTCATAGATAAGCATTCTTTTGCAGCCATTGGAAGAGGGGCTGATGGCTGTTTGCCTGCCTCCGCTACCGACAAATTCCGCCTGAACCACTGGCCTGATCAGGTGACAGCGGCAGTTAAAAGAGTATAATCAGATGACTAATGTGGGGCGAGCACAACCGATAAAAAAAATTGCGAGGAAATGATGATGAACTACAGAACAGTGCTGAGGGTGGCCCTTGGTGCTCTACTGCTGACACTCGTCCTTGGGACACCGGCCTTTATAACACTGGTCCCTGCAAACTCGGCATTTGCCGCCCCGGCCCTGAAAAGCGGTGAGAAACTGGCCAAGGAGCAGGTCTTTACCTACCGCGTCCTCGACGACATCAAATCTTTCGACCCGCAGCTCAATTCTTCGGTTGAGGGCGCCAATATTCTGCGCGATCTGTTTGAAGGGTTAATGAACGAAGACCCGACCGGCAAGCTGGTTCCCGGCGCCGCCACCGGCTTTACGCTCAGCGCCGACAAACTCATCTATACATTCAAACTGCGTGATGCCAAATGGTCGAATGGCGAGACGGTCAAGGCAAAAGATTTCGTCTACGCTTGGCGCCGTCTGGCCAACCCAAAGACCGCATCGGAATACGCCTGGTATATGGAATTGATGGGCGTCAAGAACGCTAATGAAGTCGTGAAAGGCAAAGTGCCACCTGAACAGCTGGGCGTGCGCGCGGTGGATGACAAGACATTCGAAGTCACCTTGAAAAGCGCGCTTCCCTATTTTGCCTCCATGACCGTTCACTCGTCGACCTTCCCGGTTTTGCAGTCGGTCATTGAAAAGCACGGCAAGAAATGGACCCGGCCGGGCAATATGGTTGGCAATGGCGCTTATGTTCTGACCGACTATCGCTCAGGCGAAAAAGTTGTGCGGGTGCGCAATAAGCATTACTGGGACAATGCCAACACGACGATCGACAAAACCGTGGCGCTGATCATCAATGATGAAAGCCAGGCCCTTACCCGTTATCTGGCTGGCGAGCTGGATAAATCAGATGTACCGGGCGGACAGTATCCGCGCCTGTCAAAGAAATATCCCAAACAGACGCTACGTTTTCCGCGCTCCTGTTCTTATATTTACTGGTTCAACATGGGCAAGAAGGGACCAAAAGCGCTGAAAGATGTGCGCGTGCGCAAGGCGCTGTCCTATGCGGTTAATCGCAAGATCATTGTTGAGCGGATTTTGCAGGGCGGCCAGTACGAATCTTATAACTTCGCCCATCAGAAAACAGCTGGGTTTAAACTTCCTAAAGTAGGTTATGCGACATGGAGCCAGAAGGAGCGTGATGCCAAGGCGCGCGCTTTGCTCAAAGAAGCCGGTTATGGGCCAGGCAATCCGCTAAAACTGACGCTGAGTTACAATACATCGGAAGACCATAAGAAGATCGCCATTGCCGTTGCGCAATTTTGGAAAAAGACGCTTGGCGTTAAGCTGACCCTGGCCAACAATGAATGGAAAATCCATACCACAAACCAAAAAAACGGCGACTTTGAAATCAGCCGCTATGCCTGGTGCGGTGACTATAATGAAGCCTCCACCTATCTGGATCTGCTGACCTCATATTCAGGCCATAATGTCTCGGGCTTTTCCAGTCCCGAATATGACAAGCTGCTGGCGCAATCGAAGAAACTCAAGGACCCCAATCCCAATTACATCAAGGCCGAAGCCATTTTGGCCGATGTCATGCCGTTCGCGCCGGTCTATCAATACACCGGTGTGATTATGCTAAATCCGACAGTGCGCGGCTGGCCGGTCAACAATCTGATGCAGACCTGGTATTCGCGTGAGATGTATAAGGTCGCGAAATAACCAGGCCCCGGACGAGAAGGGGACACTCACTTTCTCGCATGATCAGTCCCCTCTCCCCATAGTTCTTTGCGTATGGGGAGAGGGTTAGGGTGAGGGGCAACGTATGGTATTGGGTGAGGGGCAGCGTTGCGTAAATTGGGTGAGAGGCGGCTACTTGTGCAGGCTACCACCACCCTTTGGTTTTACCTGTTGGTTCCAGCACGCAAGATTGGCACCAGATTCATTTTGGTTTTAGGCGGCCCATTCCATGCTCACGTTCATCATCAAGCGCCTAGTCATCGCCATTCCGACTATTCTTGTCCTGATCATCGTATCCTTCTTGCTGATGCACGCGGCTCCGGGCGGCCCCTTTACAACCGACCGCGCCATTCCGCCGGAAGTCCTGGCCAATCTCGAAGCCAAATACGGGCTCGATCAACCGCTTTATAAACTGCTTGGCATATACCTTAAGAATGTCGTCCTGCATTTCGATTTTGGCCCGTCCTTTGTCTATAAAGACCGCACGGTCAATGAAGTTCTGGCGCAGTCCTTCCCCATCACCCTGACCTACGGCGCTATTGCCTTTGCGCTGGCAGTCATTGTCGGCGTGTCGCTGGGCCTGGCGGCGGCCATTCGGCACAACAGCTTTTGGGATTATCTGGCGGTTGGCATATCCATCGGCGCGCAGGTGTTACCGAACTTTGTCATGGCGCCGATCCTGGTGCTGGTCTTTACCCTATGGCTGGGCTGGCTGCCCGGTGGCGGCTGGGAATATAGCGATCCCAAATTCATCATCATGCCGGTGATTGCGCTGGCTACAAGCTTCATGGCCTCAATCGCGCGCATCACCCGCTCATCCATGCTTGAAGTATTGAGTGCCAATCACATCCGCACCGCCCGCGCCAAAGGTCTGCCCCTGCGCCGCATCATCACCCACCACGCCCTGAAGCCGGCAATGCTGCCGGTGATCTCCTATCTGGGGCCGACCTTTGTCGCCATGATCACCGGCTCGGTGGTGATCGATCTGTTCTTCTCGACCGGCGGTATGGGACTGTTCTTTGTCAACGCCGCGCTCAACCGGGATTATTCGGTCATGATGGGCATTACAATCATGGTCGGCATCCTCACCATTTTGTTCAACCTGCTGGCCGATATCCTGTATGCCTGGATTGACCCCAAAATCAGATATTGAAAGGCACATCACACACCCATGCGGCGCAATGTTAAGACAAAACTGCAAGACGATGTGTACGCTTTGAGCGAGGCGGACCTCAAGGGGCGCTCGCTATGGGCCGATGCGCGCACGCGGTTTAAACACAACAAGGCCGCCGTGGCGGGGCTGATTGTCCTGATCGCCGTCGCCGCATTCGCGTTTCTGGGCGGGCTGATCGCACAATATCCCAATGATGAAATCGACTTTGACGTTATTGGCCAGGTGGCCGAACTGGGCGGCCCCTCCCTCGCCAACGGGCATTATTTCGGCACCGACAATCTGGGCCGCGATCTGTTCGCGCGTGTTGTGCAAGGCACGCAG
>JAJRRE010000294.1 GCA_024279745.1 Alphaproteobacteria bacterium | reverse complement strand
CCGCCGCCGACCTGGTCCTGAATGCCGCCGCGGATCATGGCGTCAAGGGTTTGGGTGGCGACCTTAAGAGCATCCTTGTCGTTATATTTCTCTGCCCGATCCAGCAAAAACAGCAGCAGGTTTTCGCGCGGGAATTTGTTTGTGGTGCCAACGCCGCCATAGGTCGGATCGAATGATTTTACAGCTGTAGCCGAGACCTTTTTAAGCGCTTCATTGGTGACGTCGGCAGCTGCCACCCGGTGCGACATGATGCGGTGGATCAGCCCGGCAATCCGGTCTCCCTCCTGGCGCAACAATTTTTCATCGACCGTCCAGCGCAGCGCGATCTCGGTCAACAGGCGTTTGAATTCCTCAGGCGGGAAATAAGTACCGCCGACAAACGGTTTCAGATCGGGCGTCAGGAAAACATTATTGGGCCAGCCGGCGCTGCCTGTCGCGATTTGCGTCGCCAGGATATAGGTCTCGTCAATGTCTGGTCGGCGCTCTCGGTCGACTTTAATGGCGACAAAGTTTTCATTGATCAGCTTGGCGATGTTTTTGTCGGAAAAACTTTCGCGCTCCATCACATGACACCAGTGACAGGTGGAATAGCCGACGGACAATAAAATGGGCTTGTTCTCGCGCACCGCCTTGGCGAAAGCTTCTTTGCCCCACGGATACCAGTCAACCGGATTGTAGCCGTGCTGGCGCAGATAGGGCGAGGGTTCGGTCAAAAGCCGATTGGCCTTTTGCCCTTCTTTGGGGGGACCGCTGGCCGCCGCCAGATGTGTTCCAAGGATCAGCCAGATGATTGCCAGCGCAAATTTTCCCATACCTATGTCCAAGCCTGTTTTATTGCAAAATATGCCAGCCGGCAGCATAGGCAAAACGGACATGAATTGGAATGGCGGCGCTATAACTTAACCGTGACAAGGCGCGGGATGGGAATGTTGAAAAGGTGCAAACGGTTAGGCTGGGGTGGGCGCCGTGCAGTAATAAGGGCCCAGCTACGCTGGTGTTTTATTCACAGATTAATAGGGGAGTTGCGTTAAAGCGCCAGTTTCTGCGGGCGCGCAATTGCGGCAGATCGCGGCGAACTTTAGCTAATTTATTCTGGAGCAATGTCATTATAGCGCCGTCGCCGGTTTGGTCAAAATCCGACAGACCAAACGGCGCTATCGTTGCTGTGCCAGAATACTGATGTGCTGAAATTTGCTCGCAAGTCGTGTTCATGGTGCCGCTGCCTGAATTGTTTGACCAAAATCTAACACCGGCTATGCAATCATCGTGCAACTCTTAAATCAAGCGGTATCAGGCGCGTTTCAGGCGCAAACTGGTGGCTCATTATTAGACGCTGGATGATTTTGAGCGGCAGACGTTTCAAATCGATACGCAATTTGCACAAAATTATCTTTGATCAGGAACGCGGTTTTTACATCTGCTGCGCTATAGGCAAAGTCGTCCAGGTAACGCTGCAAGCGCGATTAAGCGGCCGGACAACCAACAGGGGATGCGGCTGGTACATTCAGCCCAGGGGAAACAAGGACTAATCGGGCAGTGACGAAATTTAGTGCCGAACTGGAGCGGGCACAAAAGCGCTCTACATGTGGATGCAACTGCGCCAGCAACGAACCGCTGGTTGGCACGAATACATCGCCTCATCCAGCTTTGCGGGCAAAGTCCCTACCAGACCGCGCACATTTGATTGGCTATGTCGGTCCACTGCGCGCGCAGGACGGACTGGATCTGGCCATTCATGCCATGACTGAGCTGGTGCACGGGCAAGGGCGCTGCGATTTGCAATGTGCGATTTTGGGGGCCGGGCCAGAGCTTGAGAATTTGGCGACGTTGAGCGCCGCACTTGGCCTAGCCGACTATGTAACCTTTGCCGATCATTTGCACGGGGCAGCGCTGGCGCGGGCGGTTGCAAACTTTGATGTTGGTGTGCTTCCCGCGCCAGCCGGTATCATTGCGCCGCGCCCCGGTCAATCTGCGCCCGGCAGTTCTAGCGCGCCGCGCCGCGCTTCGCCTGCAGCATTGGTTACGCCCTACCAAAAACAAATGCTGAACTACATGGCGCTGGGAGTTCCCTTCGTCTCGTTTGACCGCGCCGGTGTGCGGCCAGTTGCCGGTGATGCGGCGCTTCTGGCGATGGGCGACTGTCCGCTTGAGTTGGCCGGCGCGCTGTGCGCCGTGCTCGATGATCAATCCTTTCGTGCCAGGCTGAGCCAGAACGGGCGCCGCCGCACTGCTCAATTGACCCAGACAGACATGGCGATGATATAAGCCTCGGCGCTGGCCTAGATGTGAAGTCGCAAGAGGATGTCCTGGTTCAGGCCGAGGCGGCTGATTGGTGGTTCTTTGCCCAGACTAGCATGAGGGCGGTGCCAGTTATAGTGGTGCAGCCATTTTGGCAGGTCGGCTTTGCGCTCATCTGAGGTCTGGTATTCGTTGGCATAGGCCCAATCACGGATGGTGGTTTGCACGAAGCGTTCTGCTTTTCCGTTAGTTTGCGGCGTGTAGGGTTTTGTGCGGATATGCTTGATGCCCAGATCCGCGCAAGCATCGCGGAATTTTCCT
>JAJRRE010000293.1 GCA_024279745.1 Alphaproteobacteria bacterium | reverse complement strand
CTTCAAAGCGCTGGCACGTTGTTGGAGGCCCTGGGAACCATTGTCTTGTCGATCCACGCCATTGAAGCGCGTGACCAACCAACGGGAGACTAAGATTATGAAAAAGTACGTGACCCTTTTGGGGTTTGCTGTGCTGCTGGCATTTGCTGTGCCGCAAACATCTGCTCAGGCCGCAGCTTTTGCCCCGGCTGCAACAAAACATGCAGCGCAATCTGGCATCATCAAGGTGCATCGCAGATGGCGGCGCGGCCGTCCAAGGTTCTCTTTTTCCTACGGCTATTATCCGCGCTACCGTTATTACCCGCGTTACCGTTACTATCCGCGGTATCGCCATTTCCGCAAATGTCGCTGGTTGAAACGTAAAGCGCGCCGGACCGGATCGCGCTATTGGTGGCGCCGCTACAGCCGCTGCCGTCGCGGCTAGCCCGGGCTAAGCCTAGTTTAACTGCTCTAGTTTATCTAAGTTGTGCTTTTTAGCGAGCAGTTAACCGATTGCAAATATTACAAACCGCGTTTTCGTTTGCTACGAAGGCGCGGTTTTTGTTATGCAGACGTTGCAAAACCAGTCAGGCCTATGCCTATGCCTATGCCTATGCCTATGCCTATGCCTGCGACTGAGCGGCAATGGCGGCCAGGGCGGCTGAAGCGAGGCGGGCGGCTGGTGGATCGGCGCGGCTGGTGAGAATTATCGGGACCTTGGCGCCAAGCACAATACCGCCGGCACAGGCACCGGCAAAATGCACCAGCATTTTATAAAGCGCATTGCCGGCAACAATCTCCGGCACGACGATGATGTCGGCAGCTCCCGCAACGTTCGATGTAATCCCCTTGATGCGCGTGGCCTCAGCCGAGACCGCCAGATCAAAGGCGAGCGGGCCATCAAGGTCTGCGTCGGGCATGGCGCTCACCGCCCAGTGTTTTAACTCATCGGCTTCCAGCGACGAGGGGATATGCTTATTCGGGACTTCGGTTGCGGAAAGGACGGCGACCTTGGGCCGCGCGATTCCAGTGGCACGGGCCAGAGTGACGGCGTTGCGGGTGATGGCTTTTTTAAGCTCCAGATCGGGCGCGGGATTAAGCGCACAATCGGTGAGCAGCAGGGCGCCATCATCGCCCGGCAAAGTCAGATGAAAGATATGCGTGAAGGGTTGGCCCAGGCGCAGGCCCGCCTCGCGGTTTAATATGGCGCGCATGAACACGTCCGTGTGCAAATGCCCCTTCATCAAGGACGCAACGTCGCCGCGCCCTGCCGCCTGCGCGCCAGCATTTGCTGCTGCCGTTTCATCGAGCGCCTCGATTTGTTCAAAGCGGCTGATGTCCCAGCCGATAGACTGTGCCGCCGCCGCCATCTGCGCGCGCTCGCCAATCAGTACCGGCGTTATGATCCCGGCCTCAGTGGCATCGCGCGCGCTTTGCAGCGCGACATCGTTGATCGCGTTGACGATGGCGGTGCGGATAGCGGGGAGGGATTTGGTTTGGTCGAGCAATTGTTGCGAGCATTGGATGGGAGGCGGCGACGCGCTAAGCATGGGCGATCTCAATCTTGTTGTGACATATTGAAAGGCCGAAGCACTGGCGAACAGGCGCGGCCATGCCATCATCATAGCGCAAAAAAATACCCGCGCTACTGACTAATAGTAACGCGGGCAATCAATTGGATTTTGCAGGCAATGTTATTTTTCACAAGTGATGCGATGCTTACAAGCAATTCGCTTGTGGTTACAGCCGCGTCTTGTCGAGAAGTTTATGGGCAAAAGGCAAAAGCATCGCGCCCAGCAATGCCTTCACAAGATCGCCGGCCAGGAAAGGCACGGCACCGACGGCAAAAGCTTTTTCCAGGCCGATAAAATTGCCAAGCCATAGAACGCCGGGAATGTAGATCAACATTGTTCCAAGTGCCATGGCGGCAAAAGCTTGCGGAATTGTTTTGTCCCAGCCGCGCTGCGCCAGAACCCCAACGACCAAAGCGGCGAGTAGAAAGCCCAAAAGATAACCAGCCGTCGGACCGGCGAAATAAGCCAGACCGCCGCCAGCCGCAAAGACCGGCAACCCGGCAGCACCTTGCGCCAGATAAAGCGTCACGGTTGCCAGCGCCAGTCTTGGGCCATAGGCCGCGCCAATCAGCAGAACGGCAAAGGTCTGCATGGTCATCGGCACCGGCCACATCGGCACATTGATATGCGCGCAGATAGCAATCAGCATCGAGCCGGCCAGAGCCAGAACGGCGCCGCGCAGAATTGCGCTTGACGACAGGGGGGCGGCTGATGATGAGGACGGCCAGCTGCGCTCAACCAATGTGTCAGTCATCTTGAAAATGTCTCCTCAAAAGTGCTGTTGTCGCGCCGATCGCGCAAATTGAAACCGATTTAGGCCCTGACTACCATCATCGCACGCTCGTGTGAAGGCGCTCCGGTTGGTAGGGGAGCCCCGGCAGCCCCAGTTGGCTCACTGCAAAAATAGAATTCGGGGCGCCCCACGTTAGGCACTACAGCAGGTGAGCATAACATCTGAAAATCAATTCAGCCAGCATAGGGAATGGTGGGCAGGCCGCGCAATAACCAGCCGGGTCCCGATGTCGGGTTGCCCATCATGCCCTCATTAACATCGGCAATCTGCGTAAACCCATTGGCCAGCAAATATTGCTGCACCTGGCTGGTGCGGTTGCCGGTGGCGCAGATCAGAGCAACGGGCTTGGTTTTGTCGCCGTCCATGAGCTTAAGCAATTGGTCGACAAATTCAGGCCCGGTGACGGTCAGCCCCTTGGCGCCTTCTGGCAGGCCCGATTTCATCCATTCGCCCGGCGTGCGGATATCGATCAGCAAAATACTGCCATCGGCGGCCATGGTCTGTGCTTCAGGGGCGCCCAGTCTGGAGGGAAGCGGTGGCGTTGTTGGTGTGCTCATTGCATGGTCCTAATATTTCGCGCGGGGCGCGGGCTAATGTTTCGCGCGGGGCGCGGCTAGTGTTTGGTGCGCGGGGCCGCGGGCCAAGGTATTTGGCCGTTTTAATCAAAATTTTTTGATCTGGAACCCTCATCGCGCCGATTTGACCTTTTGATCGTGAAAGTGATCGATCTTGTTGGCCCATCCTATCGGGCAGCGATGCCGCCCAGAGCAACAGGACCCATCAGCGCGGGGGCAAAATCACGCGGGGCGCCGTTGTTGACTATGATCCGGTGATCCTCACTTTTCATAGTCGTCCTCACTATTCAACTCCCGGTAGCTACCGGCATATCCTCGCCTGTAACCCAACTGCCACGCGCGCCCCATTCGGTCCATGAGCCGTCATAAACGGCACCATTAGGGTGGCCGAGCATGGCAAGGGCCATCGACAAAATTGAGGCCGTCACGCCGGAGCCGCACGTCGTAACAATTGGTCTTGCCAGATCAACACCCGCTTGTGCAAACAACTCACGCAGATCATCCACAGATTTGAAGGTCTCGTCGCGGTTGAACAATTTACTGGAGGGCAAGGAGATCGAGCCGGGGATGTGGCCGCGCGCCAGATTGGGGCGGGGTTCGTCAGTGCTGCCGTCAAAACGGGCGGTGGGGCGTGCATCAATGATCTGAGCGCTGCCGCTGGCCAGCACGATTTTAACATCTTCCATGTCGCACACCAATTGGCCGTTAAAGCGCGGGGTGAAATGGCGCTGTGAGCGTTGGCGCGGCGGCAGATCGTCGAGCGGGCGTTTTTCCGCGCGCCATTTGCCCAGGCCGCCATTAAGCACGGCCACATCTTCAAACCCCATGGCGCGGAACGTCCACCACACGCGCGGCGCCGTATGGCTCGACGGGCCGCCGTAAACCACGACACGCATACCGTCGCCAATGCCCATTTTTTTCATGCGCGAGGCGAATTTGACCGTCGAGGGGAGCATATGCGGCAGCGGGGACGTCTCATCGGCGATATCATCGATATCAAACCGGATGGCGCCGGGAATATGGGCGTTTGAATATTCTTCCTCGGCATCGCGCTCCATGATCGGCAGATACCAGGAGCCGTCGAGAATGACCAGATCGGGCGCGTCGAGATGATCATTCAGCCAATCGGTTTCCACAATCCATTTCCCGGCGAGGTTTGACATGGGCGGTTCAGGCTCCTGTTTTGGTAGTGGGATTGGCGCTCAGGCGCTGTTGTTACCTTTGGCGCAGTTATTTTCATTGGTGCCAGCGTCGTGGGTATCGGCGTCGTTGGTGCCGGCATTATTGCCGTTTATAGCAGTTTAAGACGCACCCGGCGGTTTTGTCGGCCCTTCTTTTCGATTTTTGGAACCTCCACCGCGCCGATTTCGCCTGTAGCTGCAACATGAGTGCCGCCGCAGGGCTGAGAATCTACGCCGCCGCCTTCTCCAATATCGACAATGCGCACCCGCCCCTGTCCCATTGGCGGTTTGACCGACATGGTGCGGATCATATCAGGATTGGCGGCCATTTCATCGTCGGTAATCCAATGGTCGGTGATGGCGTGATTTGCACTGATCAGCTCATTCAGCCGCGTGGTCAGATCTTGCTTGTCAATCGCACCGGCATCTTCAATGGCAAAATCCAGCCGTCCCGTGCCGGCGCCAATCTGGCCGCCGGTAACGGGAAAATCAACCAGCGCGCACATCAGATGCAGGCACGAATGAATGCGCATATAGAGGTGCCGCTTGTCCCAGTCCAGGTTGAGCGTAACCTGCTCGCCTGGTGCAGGCAGGGCGCTATCGGCGGCAGCTGGAACATGCACAATGGTGGTTTTACCGTCTTGATAAACCGTCGCGCCAATCGTAATCATCTCGCCGCTGGCTAATTGCATGGTGCCGGTGTCGCCCGGCTGGCCGCCCGAACTGGCGTAAAAGATCGAGCGGTCGAGAATAATCCCGCCGCGCTCATTAATACCGACCACAGTACTGGTGCAGGTTTTTAAAAAAGCGTCGTCGCGAAATAATTGCGCGGTTGGCGGCTCACTCATCGGTTTTAACCTTTGCCCTTGGTTTTATTGTGTGGTGCTGGTCGGTTTCACGTCGTGCTAATCGGTTTCACGTCGCGGCGCCGTCAGCTTTTAGGCGGCTCGGGTTCAAATACACTCGGCAAATTTTTGCTGGCGATTTGATCATCCAGCCAATCGGGCACCGGCAGGTTTTTTGAGCGCAAAAATTCGGGGTTGAATAACCGCGATTGATAGCGGCTGCCAAAGTCGCACAGCATGGTGACAATGGTTTTGCCCGGCCCCATGGCTTTGGCCAGCTCAATCGCTCCGGCGACATTGACCCCCGATGAGGCGCCCAGGCACAACCCTTCTTCGCGCAGCAATTGAAAGACGATTGTCACCGCGGCCTCATCGCTAATCTTATAGGCATGGTCGATGCTCACGTCTTCCAGATTGGCGGTGATGCGGCCCTGGCCGATGCCTTCGGTAATCGATGAGCCATTCGCCGCGAGCTTGCCGGTGGTGTAATAGCTAAACAGCGCCGCGCCGGGCGGGTCGGCCAGCGCGATTTGAATAGCGGCGTTTTTTTCTTTCAGCCCCATCGAGACGCCGCCAATGGTGCCGCCTGATCCTGCCGCGCAGCAAAAGCCATCGACCTTGCCGTCAGTTTGCTCCCAGATTTCTTTCGCAGTTGTTTCAATATGGGCGCGCCGGTTGGCGATGTTGTCGAACTGGTTGGCCCAGATGGCGCCATGGGGGCTGCTTTCGTTCAGCGCCGCCGCCAGACGTTTTGAATAATGCACGAAGTTATTGGGGTTCTTATAGGGGACAGCGGGGACCTCGACGAGTTTGGCACCGAGCAGCCGCAGCGTGTCTTTTTTCTCCTGGCTCTGGGTTTTGGGGATGACAATTACAGTCGAATAGCCAAGCGCCTGGCCAATCACCGAGAGGCCGATGCCCGTATTACCAGCGGTGCCTTCGACAATGGTGCCGCCGGGGCGCAGGGTGCCGCGCGCTTCGGCATCGCGAATAATGTACAAGGCGGCCCGATCCTTGACCGATTGCCCCGGGTTCATAAAGTCCGCTTTGCCCAAAATTGTACAGCCGGTAAGCTGCGAGGCGCGGCGCAATTTAATCAAGGGTGTATTGCCGACAGCTGCGGCGACATCGGGAGCAAAATGCACCTGCTCATTCCTTTATGACGATTTACCTTCGGAGCCAGCCGTCTGCACGGCCAGCAGTCTTTACCAAAAGTCAATATTTCAGCGCGTGCTACCCTAATGGGGTCGGTGCCCCCCGGCAAGTGGGCAGCAGGGGGCGAGCGGCAAAGCTGTTTTGACATTATTGTTATATGGAGACGGGGCCGCGAGATGGCAACGGGCTCGTTGCATTGCGTCGGGGCGGGGCGTCTGGAGGGCGTCGGGGCTGAGTCGTTGGGGCGGGGCGTCGTCGTCGGGGCGGGGCGTCGTTGCAAAATGATGCGGCTTTTAACGCCCGCTTAACCCGTATGCCCCATTATACCTTCGCAAACTGTGGTCAAACAGGCCAGTTATAATGCGTGCCTGTTGTAGTGAGGGTAATCCTATGAAAGTTAATGTATCTGTACGAGCCGCGACAGCCGCGCTCACCATTGTAGCGTGTTTGTCGACGCCGGTAACAGCTGGCGGTCTACTCGATCGCGGCGGTTCCATGAAAGACG
>JAJRRE010000020.1 GCA_024279745.1 Alphaproteobacteria bacterium | reverse complement strand
TTTGACGCGAATTTCGACATGGCGCGACGCCCCGACCGTATCGATCCAGAACGGATGTTTGACTTTCTTGCGCACTTCTTCAGACAAGGTTCGGTCGAGCAGCGCAAAGAACGGTTTGGGTTTTGGCGCCGGCAGATTTCCGGCAGGCAAAATACGCAGACCCAGTTTCAGCTGGATCTGTGCCAGGTCGGCCAGATTGGAGCGCTCTTTGTCGCCAGGGTATTTTTGGTAAATTTCGATCAAGGCGGCAATATCGCGTGCCGTCGCTTCAGACAATCGCAGCGTTACCGCCTGCCAATGGCGCTCCATAAAGACAAACGCAATCACGCCTTCAAGAAGTACAATAGGGGCAATGATAATGATCAGCGCGCGCGCATATAGCCCCTTTGGGGTCGCCTTTGCGATCAAGGCGCCGATCTTGTGTAACGCGGTCCGCGGCCATTGAATGCCAGCCTTGCGCATGACAGCGCGCGGGCGAAGCCAAATCCATTTTCGCGACCCATCAAGTAAAGCAATCATCGGCAATTTGGCGACGAGACGGTCAAATTGGCTCTTAGCCTTGCTGCCAAGCTTTTCACGCAGGCTTGGAAATGTCAGCCAATTGGCGGCTTCGCGGATCTGCAAGCGGGCCGTCAGATAAAGTTTCGTGATGCGGCGGCGGCGTTTCTTGGCAAGCTTGGTTGAGTTTGCGCGGAGCCGGTATTTGCGGCGCATGAATGTTTTATCGCTGCCATCTTTATTGAAAGCAGCGTTGTGCGGTGTTAGCAGTTGCGGCGCATCGTCTCGTTCAGATATGTCAGTGTTGTCCATTACCCCACCGTCCTCAGACATTCAGCCGTCTTTGGGCATTCCGCCGTCCTTGGGCCCGCCATCTTCCTCAACCGTCCCGCCATCTTAACAAATACCATCGCCGTCAGCGCCCTTGCCGCTAACATAGCCCTCCCCACTACTTGCATAACTACCGCTCTCATCGGTCTGCCGATCTGTTTGCCCATCGGGTGCGTTGGCGTGAGCGCAGGGGAGCGATGGCTGTTTTTGTGTCTTGTGCCCTGCGGTGGTGGGCGGCGCGGTGCTGCGCGAGGCATTGTGGCTGCGACCATTCTTTGCTCTTTGCCGCTTTTTGTGGTGCCGGGTATTGGTGAGTAATTGGCAACAAAGCGTGCTGCGGATTGGGATGTGCTCAGTTTTGCGTTAATCTGTGTAGAGGATATAGCCCTTGGAGCGAACCGTTTGCAAATAAACCGGGTTGGAAGGGTCGGCTTCGATTTTGCGGCGCAGTCGGTTAATCTGCACATCGATAGCGCGTTCTGAGCCAGTGGAATCGTCGCCGGCCAACTCATGCCGGGCGATGGCCGTGCCTTGCCGACTTGCAAACAAACGCAAAAGATCACGCTCGCGCTCGGTCAGTTTGATCGTCTCCTCGCCATTGCGCAGCTCACCGCGCCCGACGTGAAAGGTGAAATCTCCCATAGTGATTTCTTCGCACGGTCCAGCCGAGGCATTGGAGCGTTTGAGGATGTTTTTCAGCCGCAGCACCAATTCTCGCGGCTCGAAAGGTTTGGGAATATAATCATCGACGCCCGCCTCCAACCCTTCAACGCGATGTTCTGGATCGGCTTGCGCCGTCAACATGCAAATCGGGATTTGCGATATGGCTTTCAAACTCCGGGCAAGTTGTAATCCGCTTTCGCCAGGCATCATGACATCCAAAATAACCAGATCAAATGTCAATCCTTTCATGTGGGCACGCGCCTCTTCGGCATTGGACGCCATGGTGACACGAAAAGCGTTCTCGCCCAAATACCGCGCCAACAGATCACGAATGCGATGGTCATCGTCGACAATCAGAATATGGGAAGCATTGTCGGGTAAGGGGTCTTGTTTGCGTGTTGCACTGCGAAGGGGCATGATCAGGGTTCCTTAACCTCAAGACGTTGGTTTGAGTTGTCTAATTGGGCATGGCCCTCATCGGCAATTGGAGAATGCGGCGCGTCATGACGGGCCGATACGTTGAAATAGGCCTCAACCTTGCTTCGGTCTGCGCGTTTGATCATAGCAAACAGAAATTTCTTCACAATAGTGTTGGCATCGGGCCCCGCTGCTGCCAGCGCGTCGTTAATTCGTTTGCATTGCAAATCGCTCAGCCGCTTGACCAGCGCCAGTCCCTGGGCCGTTGGATAGAGGCGGCGTTCACGGCGGTCCTGGGTGCCGGCCTTTTGCGTGACGATATCCTCATCAACCAATTGTTTGAGAACCCGGGCCAGACTTTGTTTGGTGATTTTTAAGATATCCAGCAGATCGGCGACCCGTAGTCCCGGATTGCGCGAGACAAAGTGCAGGACCCGGTGATGAGCGCGGCCAAAGCCGTATTCGAGCAAAATCGCATCGGCATCGGTGGTGAAATCTCTATATGCGAAAAACAACAATTCTACATAATTGACCATTTCATCATTGGGACCGCAGATCAAAGCGTTGTCCTTGCCAGCTGCGCCCGCCTCAGCGCCGGTTGATCGCATAGTGGTGTGATCAGACGGCAGTTGATCGGGGGGATTTGTTCTTGAATTTATGTCAGCCATGTTGACTTACTTTAAACCGATTGTTACCTGTTGTCGATGAATTGTGAAGGTTTGTTGCGTCGACCCCTTGAAAATTTGGTGTTCTGCTAGTTTACCAGGTTCAATTGGACAACACAGCCTGCCAATTCAAGCGTTAAACCCTATGTTAGATCAAAGGATCGGTGGATTAAACTATTGGCGAGCTGGCTGGTTATTTCAATCTTATCTTTTCTGGCAACCCAATAGATTTGCTCGACAGGCAAGCAGGGGGATGGCGCAAACAACAAAAAACGGTATCACAAACGATCAAGACAATGCGTGCTAAACAAAACGCGCGCAAAAACACAATGTTCCGGCACAGTAAACAGGCACGGTAAACAGGCGCAAAATATCGTCGCAGACCGAAACTTTACCAGGTGCAGTGGCAGGAACGTTTATAAAGGACACGGGCCATGGCTGACGACAAACCTTTCCATGATAGAGACGGCGTTATCTGGTTCAATGGCCAGCTGGTGCCCTGGCGCGAGGCCAACACTCATGTGCTGACCCATGCTCTGCATTATGCCAGTTCGGTATTTGAAGGTGAGCGCGGTTATGGCGGCGAAATCTTCAAGCTTGAAGAGCATACAGCACGGCTAATCGAAGGGGCGGGGATTATGGACTTTGAGATCCCCTATAGCGCTGATGAGATCAACCAAGCCTGCCGCGATGTCATGACCGCCAATAATTTGGTGGATTGTTATATCCGGCCGCTCGCCTGGCGCGGTAGTGAAATGATGGGGGTTTCGGCGCAAAATAACACCATAAACCTGGCCATTGCCGCCTGGGAATGGGGGTCTTACTTTGATCCAACTGAGCGGCTTAAGGGGATCAAGCTTGCGATTGCACAATATCGGCGCCCAGATCCCGCCTGCGCTCCCGTTAAAGCCAAAGCTGCCGGGCTCTATATGATTTGCACAATCGAAAAGCACCGCGCTGAAAAGAACGGTTTCGCCGATGCGTTGATGTTTGACTATCGCGGGAGGGTTGCTGAATGTACCGGCGCCAATGTTTTCTTTGTCAAGGATGGCGATTTGCATACGCCGATCGCCGATGATTTCTTGGATGGCATTACCCGCCGCACAGTAATGGATTTGGCCAAAGCCCGGCAGATCAAAGTTGTTGAACGGGTTATAATGCCCGAAGAATTATCTTCATTCTCAGAATGCTTTTTGACCGGGACTGCCGCGGAAGTCACGCCAGTTTCGCAAATCGATACGCATCATTATGCACCGGGGAAGCTGTCGGAAACAATGATGAACGATTATATGGCAG
>JAJRRE010000292.1 GCA_024279745.1 Alphaproteobacteria bacterium | reverse complement strand
TACTCCGCATAACGCGTCAACAGTAGCACATCAATATATTTGAATGCAAACCTGCATTTAGGCTATAGTCGACCGATATGGTCGCAGTTTGTACTCCGGCCCAGTAAAATCATTGGCTGGCGCTGTTGGCAATACTCAGATTGTAAATAAAGATGTCTTCGCAGATGCAGCATTTGCCTTTTCCATTCACTGGTAGGACCGATACATGATCAATTCAGCTAAGACATTAGATTGGTTTGCCAGCGGACCCAGCAGGCCCAGCGGACCCAGCAGGCCCAGCGGACAAAGACGGCGCGAATTTGTCTTTGTCATATTATTGGCCTTGCAGATCATTCTGGCGCCTGCTGGCTTTGCCGCCAAAGCCACCCAGGCAAATCCTAATTCGTCTGATGTGGCCCTGGTCATGGTTGAAGAAACCGGCTGCCCCTATTGTGTGCGCTGGCATCGGGAAATCGGCAGCATATACGCCAAGACCCCCGAAGGCCGATTTGCACCTTTGAAGACGGTTTTCATTCATGAAAATCAAGCGCAGGCCTTTAAGCGCGTGGTCTATACGCCGACATTTATTGTCATGCGTAAAGGCAAGGAAGTGGGCCGTATTTTGGGATATACGGGGCAGAACTTCTTTTGGCCGATGCTGGAAGAGCTGCTGAAGAAGGCCGGTTATAATCCTGAGCAAAGCAGCGCGGTCACGCAATAACGCAAGCGACCGCAACTATCTCTAAAAACTGGCTGTAACTCAAGCATTGAAGCATTGAAGCATTTTAGCCTGGGCCTTGCTGCCTGATCTACGCGGGGGGCTACCGGATCGCGATGGCTGCCAGACCCAGATCCCCAGCCCCCAGACACAGATCCCAGGCCCGGCGCTATGGCTGTGGCTTCTGAAATATTGATCCATCACCATTAAAAAATCCAGCCACCGCGATCGGAGCTGGATTTTCTATTTCACAAGCGATTGGCGTGCGTGAGCCGTGTACGGTTTATTTCTTGTCCGGGATCGCACCGGTTGCGCAATAATGATTGTACAGCGTTGCTACGATTTCTTTGGTCAACTCATCATTGAGCGAATAATAAGCAAAATGCCCGCGCCGCTCAACTTTTACCAAGCCGTCAAGGCGCAAACGAGTGAGATGCTGGGACGTCAGACTTTGCCGAGCGCCGATTGCCGCGCAGATATCGGTTACCGTCTTTTCGCTCTCCATTAACAGGCATAGTATCATCAGCCGGTACGGACTGCCGATCGACCGCAAAACCTCAGCCGCCTGTTCGGCAGCTGAGCGCATGGCGTTAAGGACCTCAACGTCGCCGTTCTCGAGGTCTTCACCGGTTACAGCCTCTTGCTCGGGCTCCTGCTGCGTCGTTAGGCCCGCTGAATCGTGCTGCATTATATTGAACCTTTCCCTGTTCCGGGCAGATCCGCCCCTAGGCATCTTCTTGGTGCTATGGACGCAAAACTCGAATATAAAGATATTCGGTTCCGATAATATTGGCAAATCATTACTTTTATACTTTCGCAGGGGGGTGCGGGTATCCTCTAATGTTGACGTGGTTTTTTCAAGACTACCGCGCGGAAGGTAAAGATAAAAATCGTATTTTGGTGCTCTTTAACCACTGCATCAAGTTTATCGGACATGATCTACTGAGGTCGGAGGCCGGTTGTGCCTGACGCAATCTAACTAATCTTTTCCCGGTTACTCAACCAGCTGGTGTATTTCCGTCCATTAATACCATGGGGATGCAGTGCATCATGAATAATATTGCATAATTGTTGCGGTGCAAAATTCCACTTGACGCATACGTCAACATGAGTCATTTGTCGCAGGCAAATCACTCTGGCAGTATGGCGCGCAAAAGAATGACGCGGGAAATTTGCCGAACAGGGTGCGACAATGGTAACGCGGGCTTAATGGGCGCGGTCTTCAAACAGCAATAAGGGCAATACAACCATGATGGAATTGGGATTTTTAATTCTTTGCATCGGCGCGGTGTTTGCGCTGGCAATGCGCGAAGCGCCGCTTTGGGCCTGGGCGGCGAGCGGGGCTGCCGTATTGCTGGTCTGGCAAAGCGGCGTTTTGGAAAGCGCGGCAGAAGCCGGTGAGGCTGGCGGAATTGGATTATTGGCCGCTTTGAGCTGGCTGCCGGTGTTGGCGCTGGCGGCGATGTCGGTCCCCTCGCTGCGCCGCACTGCGATCATTGAACCGGCGTTCAAGCTGGTGAAGAAAATTTTGCCCAAAGTGTCCGATACCGAGCAGGTGGCGCTTGATGCAGGAACGATTGGCTTTGATGCGCAGCTGTTTTCCGGCAAGCCTGATTGGTCTGAATTGCGCGCGATACCGCCGATCATTCTCAGCGACGAGGAAAAAGCATTTTTAAACGGCCCGACCGACGAGCTGTGCAAAATGATCGATGATTGGTCGATCCGCCACTATGACAAAGAAGTGCCCGATGAGATTTGGGACTTTGTCGGGCGCCATGGCTTTTTGGGCATGTTGATTTCAAAGGAACATGGCGGGCTTGGGTTCTCGGCGCAGGCACAATCACTGATCCTGGGGAAAATTTCCTCGCGCAGTCCCGATGTGGCGACCATTGTCATGGTGCCTAATTCGCTTGGACCGGGCGAGCTGATCGAGAAATACGGCACCGACGAGCAAAAAGAACATTATCTGCCACGGCTGGCCAAGGGCAAAGAGATCCCCTGTTTCTCGCTGACCGGGCCGACGTCGGGCTCTGACGCGGCGACCATGCGCGATGTCGGCTATGTCGAAAAAGGCATGCATGAGGGGGCAGAAGTTCTTGGTGTGCGGCTATCGTGGGACAAGCGCTACATTACGCTTGGTCCCAAAGCGACATTGGTCGGGCTGGCGTTTGAGCTGTTCGATCCAGATAACTTGCTCGACGACAAAATCAAGCGCGAAGGCGACCAGATCGGTATCACGCTGGCGCTGATCCCGGCTGACCATCCCGGCGTCAATATCGGACGCCGGCATCTGCCTACCGGCTCGGCGTTTCCCAATGGGCCCAATTCAGGCACGGACGTGTTCATTCCCATTGACTGGATCATCGGCGGCGAAGCCATGGTTGGGCAGGGTTGGCGCATGCTGATGGAATGCCTGTCGGCTGGGCGCGCAATATCGCTACCCGCATCAGGGGCCGCCGGCACCAAGGCCATGCTGCGGTTCACCTCCGCTTATGGCACCATCCGCAAGCAGTTTGGCTATTCCGTCGCCAAAATGGAAGGCATTGAAGAGCCAATGGCGCGCATTGTTGAAGCCGCCTATGTTAATGAAGCCTCGCGCGCTGTGACCGCAGCGCTCGTCAGCCGCGGTGAAAAACCCGCGGTGATTTCAGCGCTGATGAAATATAATGCGACGGAGCGGATGCGCCAGTCAGTTAATGATGCGATGGACATTCACGGCGGGCGCGGCATTTGCGATGGGCCATCGAACTACCTGCAATCGGCTTATCAGATGGTACCGATCGGGATCACGGTCGAAGGCGCCAATATCCTGACGCGCTCGTTGATTACCTTTTCGCAAGGTGCGCTGCGCTCGCATCCATTTCTTTATAAAGAAGTGCAGGCGGCGCAGAACGAAGACGCTGAGGCCGGGCTGGAAGCGTTTGAAACAGCCTTTTGCGGCCATATCTCTTATTCGTTATCAAACGCCTTTGGCGCCTTCTTCCACAATATGACCGGCGGGATCTTCGGCAATGTACCGGAAAAAGCCTATGGCACGTCGCATTATTATCGCCAGCTCTGGCGCGCCTGCCGCAGTTTTGCCTTTACCGCTGATCTGACGGTTGCCCTGCTTGGCGGCGACATGAAGCGCAAGCAAAAACTTACCGGACGCATGGCCGATGCCCTGTCTGAACTGTATATGCTGTCATGCTTATTGAAGCGTTATGAGGATGATGGCAAGCCGCCCGAAGACACGCCCGTGCTGACGCTGAGCGCGCAAAATTCGCTGTATCGGTTTCAGCAGGCCCTGCGCGGCACCATCGATAATTTCCCGGTCGCCTGGGCGCGGATCTTAATGCGCGTGATTGTCTTTCCGCTCGGCGCGCCCTATAAACCGGCGTCCGACAAGCTGGGTCATGCGGTGGTTAAAGCCGTTCTCAATCCCGGTGAGCACCGCGACCGGCTCACGCGTTATATGTATGTCAGCCACGACGTGAACGACCCTACCGGCATTTTGGAAGTCACGTTGACCAAAATGGTGGCAGCAGAAGCTGCGGAAAAGAAGCTTGAAAAAGCTATTCGGGCCGGTACGGTGCGGCGCTATCATGGGATCGACTGGATCGGCGATGCTGTGACCAAGAATGTGCTGACTGAACGAGAAGCGCAATCCTTGCGCGAACTGGAGAGCTTGGTCGCCAAAGTTATCGCGGTCGATCATTTCGATCCGGCCGAAGTCAAACCCCATTACATCCCGCTTGGTCATAACTCGAAGAGTTTTGAAGACATTGCGGCAGCGGAGTAAATTATGAGCATTGATCAACCAATTGAATTGGGCCTCAAACACTGGAAATTCTCAGCCGATATCGAGGGCATCACCTGGGCGGTTCTGGACCGGGAAGGCGAATCTGCCAATTCACTAAACAGCCGCGTTCTGGAAGAGTTGGAAAAAATCGTCAGCCATGTTGAGCAGGGCGCCATAGACAAGTCGGTTAAGGGCCTGGTCTTTATGTCCGGCAAACCCGGTAGTTTTATTGTCGGCGCCGATATTCGCGAATTCGAGCAATTCGATAAGGAACAGATTGTTCGCGACATGCTGAAGGGCGTGCTTGATCTGTTCGACCGGATCGAAGCGCTGAAGGTTCCGGTCGTCTCGGCTATTCACGGCATTTGCGTCGGCGGCGGGCTGGAGCTGGTTCTGGCCACCCATTGGCGCATTGCCACCCGCGATGACGCGACCAAGGTCGGCTTTCCCGAAGTTAAACTCGGTATTTTCCCCGGCTTCCACGGCACAGTGCGCTCTATTCGCCAAGCCGGGCCAATGGCCGCCATGCAGGCAATGCTAACCGGCCGTATGATCCGTTACGGCGCCGCGCGCGGTATGGGGCTGATCGATGAACTGGTCCCCAGCGAGCACAAATTGCGCTGGGCGGCGCGCAAGGCGGTGCAGCGCAAACGTAAAGCCAAACCGGCAGGCCGCGCCAAAGCCATGATGGCGCAATGGCCGGCGCGCGGGCTGCTGGCCAAGAAAATGCGTGATGCCACGGCAGCCAAAGTGCGCGCCGATCACTATCCCGCCCCGTTCGCGCTAATCGATCTGTTTGAAGCCCATGGCGGCGATCTAAAAGTTATGGCGCGCGAGGAAACCAAAGCCTTCGCGCCGTTGATGGTGTCGGAGCAATCGCGCAATCTGCGCCGGGTCTTCATGCTGTCGGAACAACTTAAAGCACAGGCGCCCAAGGGGCTCGGGTTCAAGCCCCTGCGCGTGCATGTGATTGGCGCCGGGACCATGGGCGCCGACATTGCCGGCTGGTGTGTCGCCTCAGGCATGGAAGTGACCTTGCAGGATCTGTCGGAGGATGTGATCGCCAAGGGCATCAAAGCGCAAAGCCGCCTGTTCCGCCGCAAGTTCAAAACCAAAGCCGCGCAGGCTGCCGCCAAGGCTCGCCTGATCGCCGATGCGGCAGGCAATGAAATTGGCCGCGCCGATGTGGTGATTGAAGCCATTGTCGAAAAGGTCGAGGTCAAACAAGGGCTGTTCAAGGCCATTGAGGGCAAGCTTAAGCCCGGCGCTGTAATGGCGACCAATACCTCTTCCATTAAAATCGAGGACATTGCAGAAGGGCTCGCCGATCCAGGCCGCCTGATTGGCATTCACTTCTTTAATCCCGTGGCGATGATGCCGCTGGTCGAGATCGTGCGCGGGCCTGATAGCCGCGACGACGACGTCAATAAGGGCTGTGCTTTCGTCAAGGCCATCGGTAAATTTCCACTTGTTGTGAAGAGTACGCCAGGCTTCTTGGTCAACCGCGTGCTTGCGCCCTATATGATGAGCGCCATGACCCGGCTTGATAAGGGCATGAAACGTGAAACGCTTGACGAGGCCGCCAAGGTGTTCGGTATGCCGATGGGGCCGATTGAGCTGGCCGATAGTGTTGGCCTTGATGTGTGCGCTCATGTTGGCAAGATTTTGGGTCTGTCGGCGGAAGGCTCAAAGCTCGATAAACTGGTGGCGGCTGGCAAACTGGGCAAGAAAACCGGTCAGGGCTTTTACAGCTGGAAAGACGGCAAGGCCCAGAAGGGTGAGGTCAAAGCCGACAAGGCCGAGCTTGCCAAACTGGGCCGCGAACTGGTCGAGCCGCTCATTTCGCAATGCCAGAAGGCGCTCGATGAGGGCGTTGTGGCGTCAGCCGATCTGGTCGATGCGGGCGTGATCTTCGGCACCGGCTTTGCGCCGTTCCGGGGCGGGCCGCTGCATTTCAAGGCCAGCGAGGCCGGCGCGGCCAGCGGGACCGGCGCGGTCAGCGGGATAGGCGGCGCCAGCAAAGAGCCAAATCGGGCGGCGGCTGAATAGGGGTTTCAGGAAATTAACGGCGTGAGTGGGCATGAGACAGCGCGCCCCCTCACGGGTGACAGCGACACAACCTGCCTGGGCCGTCTAAAACCCCGGCAAGAGACAAACGAATATGGGATACGAAAATGGATGACAAAATGCGGCGCGTGGCAGTGATTGGCGGAACGCGCATTCCTTTCTGCCGCTCCAACACGCTTTATGCCGACCAGACAAACCTGCAAATGATGACCACCACACTTGATGGACTGGCGGACAAATATGATCTGGCGGGCGTGCATATCGATGACGCCATTGGCGGCGCCGTGGTCACCCATAGCCGCGATTTTAACATTGCGCGCGAAGCGGTGATCGGCTCCAAACTGGCGATGTCGACGCCCGGCACCACCATGATTCAAGCTTGCGGCACCAGCTTGCAGGCGGCTGTCACCGTTGCCGGCAAAATTGCCACCGGGCAGACCGAGTGCGGCATTGCCATGGGGTCCGATACAACGTCAGATCCGCCAATTGTTGTGTCGCCGAAACTTGCTGGCCGTTTGACGGCCCTGTCACGGGCCCGCTCGGCGATGGATAAGCTCAAAGTGTTCAAGGGACTAAAACCGGGCGAGCTTGTGCCGCTGCCGCCAAATGTTGCCGAGCCGCGCACGGGGCTGGCGATGGGGCAGCACTGCGAATTGATGGCTAAGGAGTGGGGCATTGCCCGTGAGGACCAGGACCAACTGGCCTATGAAAGCCATACTAAGGGCGCGGGTGCTTACAGCTCCGGTTATATGGATGATCTGATTGTGCCTTGTGCCGGTGTGTTTCGCGATAATAATTTGCGCGCTGACATCTCAATCGAGAAAATCTCAACGCTTAAAACGGTCTTCGACAAATCATCCGCCGGTACGCTAACCGCCGCCAATTCAACACCGCTGACCGATGGCGCCTCAACGGTGCTGCTGGCCTCGGAAGATTGGGCCAAGGCACGAGGATTAAAACCGCAAGCCTATCTGACCCATTCACAAACCGCAGCCAACAACTTCGTCGACGGCGACGGCCTGCTGATGGCGCCGACAATTGCTGTCTCAGACATGCTCAAGCGCGTCGGGTTGAGCCTGCAGGATTTCGATTTCTATGAGATCCATGAAGCCTTTGCCGCGCAGGTATTATGCACGCTGAAAGCCTGGGAAGATCCCACCTATTGCAAAGACGTGCTGGGACGCGATGAACCGATGGGCACGATTGATCGGGCGAAAATGAACGTCAAAGGCTCCAGCCTGGCATTCGGGCATCCCTTCGCGGCAACGGGTGCGCGCATTGTCTCCAATCTGGCTAAACTGCTGAGCGAAAACGGCGGCGGTCGCGGTTTGATCTCGATCTGCACAGCCGGCGGCATGGGCGTTTGCGCTATCATGGAAGCGGCTTGAAGCCTTGTGCCTGCTTAAACTAGGTGCACCAGCGCTTCTGGGCCCGCCATATTGATTGCTGGTGGGCCTTGGATCGCGTCGGCGTGACGCTTTGTGTCCGGTACTGTTTTCACATTTCGGCCAAACTCCCTTAACGCAAAATGCGGTTGGTCTTTTTCAGCCTACCTTGTATGTTTACCCAGCTATCGCCATTGGCTCGATCGGACGCGGTTGATGGCCAGGGAACCGTCCGGTTGGTGAAATTATTGAAGGGTTGATCAATTGCAGAGCATTGTGCCGAGAAAATTGTCGTTGTTCACAATTCTATGTCTCACGGTAGTCATAGCTGGTTTGACGTTTGCAGCGAACACAGGGTTTGCGCAACAGCCAAGTCCTCCGCAACCCAATCCTGCTGACCCCAACACATTGCTGGTTGATGGTGTGGTGGTGCCAAAGAATGCGACCCCGGCACAGATCGCTGCGGCCAGGAAGAAAGCCGCACGAAT
>JAJRRE010000291.1 GCA_024279745.1 Alphaproteobacteria bacterium | reverse complement strand
TTTTATTCTGGCGTGATGTGAGGTTGGGTTGCGCCGTGACATCGATCACTTAGCTGAATGCCGAGCCGTTATTTTGAGCGTATCAATTGCAATATGAATCGCTTCTAACGGTGCAGGTGCAGGTGCAGGTGCAGGCGCAGGCTTTTTGTCATTCGGAATTCTTCGTGCCCGCCGTATCAAAACTAATTCATTATCGTTTAAAACCGGCCTACCCAGCATCTCACCGATGTTATCTACGCGCAGTTTGCGCAACCCATCAGGCAAGACGATCACCAGTGTGGCCTCATCGCGACCAGTCAAAACACCGTCATCGTTGCTGTCTTTTTCCACCACCAGAAAGCTCATCGCCTTGAGAGTTTTGGCGGACCCGTTGGAGCTGCTGCTGGGCGGGGCGTACATATCTGAATAGCTCATGATCAGGCTTTTTTCATTCGGCAATAACCGTTGGAAGTTACCCGTTTGCCTGTTGTAGAATATAAAGTTTCGCAATCCCGTCGCGACTTTCGAATATCTGCTCAGTTGGCGGCGCTGCGAGGTTCGGATGGGCGCACGCAATAATGAAGTGCCACTGAGCGGTGTGAAGCTGCCTATTCTCTCAACGACCGGCGTGCCGCCTGGTGATTGATCACCCTTTGACTGACTGGGAGCGCTGACAACGTTCTGCACATGGCGGGTGCGAAAGATTGTTCTGCCGATCTCGAACAGGCCGGCAAGCCCGACCAATATCGCCATTAATCCGGCAATCGCAATCACATAAGCATTGAAGTGCCACAAGCGGCTGGAAAAGCGGCGCGCGGGTGAGGTCATAGCGATGTCCAATCATTGCAAGCTCCTTGCACACCGGCAAAAGCACATGTCTTTTTGGTGGGCGAGGACGTGATCCTCAAATCAGTCGAGATGATTACGAATAGATTTGAAAACAGACCGGAACATGTCGGTGGTCAAACGGCCGGTATTGGTATTGTAGCGCGAGCAATGATAGCTATCGAACAAAATCAATTCGCCGGGACCCTGGCGATGGGGGAGCGGTGAGGGCGCAGAAGTCGGCGGCGACTGCGCGGCGGCAGGCGCGTCTGGGCTGGTACTGTTCCAGTGGCTCGACAGATTATGCGCGGCGCCATGTTTGAACGGAAAGTCTTTCAGTTTTAAGCCTAGCCCGCGCAGGGTGGTTTCATGGGCGATGCGCCCGAGTGCCAGGATAGATTGCATATTGGGCAGGGCCGCCATGCGCGCGATCAAAAAAGAGCGGCAGGTGTTAATCTCAGCCCCGGTTGGTTTGTTCCCCGGCGGCACACAGCGCACGCCATTCGTGATCATACAGTCGATCAATTGCAAACTGTCATCGGGGCGGGCTTCGAATTTGCCTGATGCCAGGCCGAAGTCGAGCAAAGTGCTGTAAAGCAGATCCCCGGCATGATCGCCAGTGAAGGGGCGGCCGGTACGATTGGCGCCGCGCAGCCCTGGTGCCAACCCCACGATCAACAGTTTGGCTTTATCATTTCCAAAAGAGGGGACCGGACCATTAAACCAATTGGGTTCTTTAACGCGCTGTTCGTCAATGAAATCGGCAAGCCTGGGGCATAATCGGCAGGTTTTGGGCGCCTCAGCCGGTGTATTTAGGGCGGTTTGAGCGCGTTGCTGTGCTGCTATTTCTGGCGCTACGCGGGAGCGGATGGCCGCAGCGCCGCGTGATGGCCTTGCCGCAGTTGCAGCCCGCTTTGTTTTTGCTTTGGCTTTTGTTTTTGATGTTTCTTTTGCCATAATCCGCTGCCGCGCCAGTTTGCCATTCCGCACTCAAAGTAAAGGGAGAGGTAACCTCTTGCCGACCATTTGGGGATGATACTAAAGCCGTACCGAGGCTGCTGGCAAAAGCGCATGCTGGCCCAAGTCAATTTCAGACCGCAGAGAATCAGATGCTGAAGACAGCTAGATGCCGAAGACAACTAAATGCCTACGGCATTTCAATTTGCATGGTGGCCGGTTTACAGCTCGTCATCATCTTGATGCAGCAGATCGCGCGTGTCGCGCGGCGCATAAGCTGGTTTGGCCGGTGCGGTGGTCCGAGGAGCAGTTGGACGGGTGGATTGCGGCCGGCAAACGATATTTTGTAAATCGACCAGGTCGATGAATTGGTCTGCCTGCCGGCGCAACTCATCGGCAACCATCGGAGGCTGTGTCTGCAAAGTCGAGACGACGCTGACGCGTTTGCCTTTTTGCTGCAAGGATTGAACCAGCGAGCGAAAATCGCCGTCGCCAGAGAAGATAACAATATGATCGAGCTGGCTGGCCAAATCCATGGCATCGACAGTCAATTCGATGTCCATATTGCCTTTGATCTTGCGGCGTCCCGAAGCATCGGTGAATTCTTTGGTTGGTTTCGTAACCATAGAATAGCCGTTGTAATCAAGCCAGTCGATCAGTGGGCGAATAGAGGAGTACTCTTGGTCTTCTGCGATTGCAGTATAGTACAGTGCGCGCACTAGTATACATCGGTCGCGGAAGTGAGTTAGTAGCTTTTTATAATCAATGTCATAGGCCAACGACTTAGCTGCTGCGTATAAATTGGCCCCATCAATAAATAATGCCACTCGTTCATTTGGATAAAAGTGCATACTTCAAAATTCCTTGTTCGCACGCAATCGGCAGCATCTTGTGCGCGCTTATAAATCAAGCTTTGTTTATCAAGATATACTTGGGATGGTCTGCAATACAAGAGGTTTCATTTGTGGCCATCGTTAGTCTACTGACAAGTGGGGACGCGAATTCTGTTTTGCGAACAAAGAATCTAGTGCAGATTGTCACATCACATTAGTCGGGTAGAGTATATAACTGATTTTCAGATTTAGTGGAATTCTACTATGGCAGCTATAGTAATCGCAATGGGGGCCAATCTCAATGGCCGTTGGGGCGATCCAAACCATACTATCGCTCGAGCGGTCAAACAGCTGAGTGTCGCAGCGTTGACCAGCGTCAATTGTTCTGCATTTTATCGCACAGCTCCGTTGGGCGGCGGATTGCAACCCAAATATAGCAATATTGTCTTGAC
>JAJRRE010000290.1 GCA_024279745.1 Alphaproteobacteria bacterium | reverse complement strand
TTCAGGCCCGTCAACCGTTCGCGCACCATCAAAGCCAGAGCATCGGGCAGCGGCACATTTTCACGCTCATTTATGCGCGCGAACTTGCCATGGGCATAAAGGCTTTCGGTTTTGGCCGTCAGGTTTTTCGACATGCCGGCCATGCGATTAGCGCCCAATGCCTCGATGCGCGCATGTTCTGCCGCCTCAAATACCACGCGCGAGGGCCCCGATGACGGCGCCAGTTTCTCATGTAATTTCACATCATGGCAGGCCGCGCGCAGCGCCAGCGAATCTGCCCAGCCGCGTATTACGGCGATTTCCTTGGCGCCTGGCACCCGTGAAGGTTCGGGAAGATGAATGAGTTTGTCGTCAAGCTCGGGCGGCGCCGCGCTATATTGTACTTGGATCTGATCGTCGCCGGCAATCGCACGCGCCGCCAAACCCAGCACGCGTTTCAGCGGTTCGGCCGGCGCTTCTTTGCGTTTGGGACTTACGGTGCTGCCGCTCATTAAATGGCACTCTCATCGGGTGAGCCCCGTCAGGTTTCACGATAGTGCTGTGTCACAATGATTTTGTGCCACAATATCGAGATATCGAACCGGCTCGTTCAGCTCATGGCAACATTCGCCACGGATTCAGGAAGTTCTTCGCCAAAACAGCGCTGATAGAATTCCGCCACCAGCGGGCGCTCCAGCTCATCGCATTTATTGACGAAGGTCAGACGGAAGGCCAAACCAATATCGGTAAAAATTTCAGCGTTTTCCGCCCAGGTGATCACTGTGCGTGGGCTCATGACCGTGGACAAATCGCCATTGATAAAGGCCGAACGCGTCAGATCGGCGACGCGCACCATATTGCCGACAGCCTTGCGGCCCTCTTTGGTTTTGGCAAAAGACTTAACCTTGGCCAACGCAATATTAGCCTCGTCGTCATGGGGTAAATAATTGAGCGTCGACACAATCGACCAGCGATCCATCTGGCCCTGATTAATCTGCTGTGTGCCGTGATACAGCCCCGACGTATCGCCGAGCCCAATGGTGTTGGTGGTAGAAAACAAACGAAAAGCTGGATGGGCGCGAATGACTTTGGATTGATCGAGAAGGGTCAATTTGCCCGACGCTTCCAGCACGCGCTGAATTACGAACATCACATCGGGACGCCCTGCATCATATTCATCGAACACCAATGCGGTATTGGATTGCAGCGCCTGCGGCAAAATTCCTTCGCGGAACTCTGTGATCTGTTTGCCGTCCTTCAAAACGATTGCATCTTTGCCGACAAGATCGATACGAGAGACATGACTATCCAGATTAACGCGAATACACGGCCAGTTAAGCCTTGCGGCCACCTGCTCGATATGGGTGGATTTGCCGGTGCCGTGATAGCCCTGGATCATGACCCGGCGATTATGCGTAAAACCGGCCAAGATGGCGAGCGTGACTTCTTTGTTGAACAAATAGTCCGCATCGAAATCGGGCACATTATCGCTAATTTCCTTAAAGGCGGGCACCTGCAGATCACTATCAATGCCGAAAGTTTCGGCGACAGACAGTTTGGTATCGGGCAGGCCGGTTTGACCGGCTTGGTTGGGTGCAGGCATGGGGAAATGTCCGGATGTTGTCGTTGCAATTATATCGGTCGAGGATAGCTGATCCAGCGAGGTCTGGTATTGTTTCTATGAACACAGTCTTGCGCGTGGATCAGCCGAAAAAACTGGCAAAGGCGAATTCAAAGGTCAAGGTGAAGGCGAAACTAATGTCGGCCGGGCCGGTCACACTCAGACATGCCCCGCCTGTTTGAGATAGTTATACGCTTGAATGACTTCGCGCAACTTCTCTTCAGCGCCCCGATCACCGCCATTGCCGTCCGGGTGATAAAGTTTGGCCAGCTTCTTGAACTGGGCTTTGACCTCGGCAGGAGTTGATTTCACGTCCAGACCGAGCGTTTTCAAGGCCTTCATTTCCAAACGGCGCACGCCGCGGCGTTCCGGATCGGCTTTATAGGTCCGGCGATCACGGCGTTTGGCGAAGATACCAAGCGGGTCCGAGCTGCCACTTTGTCGCGCCGCCCGTGCCTCTTCGGCAATGGAATAGCGATCTGGCGGCGGCCCGGCGGGCTTACCGGTCATTTTCCAGGTCGGCCGGTTGCCCGTCAGATTTTCCTTCTGGAAGGTCGCCACGGCGTCATCGCTCATACCGTCGAAATAATTGTAATTCGCGTTATACTGCCGCACATGATCGATGCAGAACTGAAAATAGTCGTTACCGGTTGCAGCGCCGCGCGCCGCACCGCGCCCTTTGGGAGCACGATGCGCACCAGGTTTGTCACACCCTTTCCACTCGCAAGTGGGGGCTTTGTCTGGCGCAGCCTTCTTTTTCTTTCCGCCGCGAGGGGTGGAGGAGGATCGAATGCTGTCGAAATATTTTGAATTCAGTGTCATCGGGCCTAAGTATGCTAAATTGTGTCGCCGCCCGCAAGGAGACCTTTTGGTATATTGTGGATAGCGTTGCCGCCGGGCCATAGCATAGGGTTAGTCTTGGCGCCAATACGCCATTCTTGCCGCCGTTATGCACAATACGTCAAATCAAAGTGAGATATTTTATGGATATGGACCAGACCATTCGCGAAAAATTAATGATTGG
>JAJRRE010000019.1 GCA_024279745.1 Alphaproteobacteria bacterium | reverse complement strand
CGCCATAAACGTGCCATATATCGGTGATGTCTGGCGAAGTGATTGTGCGCAGCAGCATAATCGCGACGTTATGCGCAGATGTGAAAATGGTCTTGCTATGGAATATTATAAAACCGCAGCAACACTCCTATAACATTGATAAAAATGCAACTGGCTTAAGCTTTTACGGCAAAAAGGCGAGCAGCTCTTGTCAGCGCAACCAAATTGCTGGCAAGGGGACCGGGTTAATTTGCAGGGGCAGGCTGATCAATCTGTCATATGCGGTGGCAGATAAGAGGGCTCAGGTTGCGACTGGCAGATCGGGGCCAAGATTAAAATGTCTGGAGCCTAAAGGCGAGGGCGTCAATAGGGGCGCCATTGATCGGTATATCCAACGTCAGTTTGGGTCGCCTTAACTGGCTTGGTGACGGGCTTAGTAACTGGCATTTATCGGCAAACGTGAACATGAAGTATTAACTAAGAATACCAGTAACTATCTGTTGTTTTAACTTGCAGTGTTATTGCGGAAGACTTTGTGAGGATTGTCTAATCTGTGGGCAACAATTATCTAGAGTAATAAGTAAAAGTACAACAAGTGATGAGTAACGAAGACAATAGTATTTATTATCAAGGGGGCCGCACGGGGATTTTACTGATCCACGGGCTAGGCGGAACGCCCTTGCAGATGCGATATGTCGCCCGCGGTCTTGCGCGTGCCGGCTATACCGTGAGTTGCCCGCAATTGGCCGGGCATTGCGGCAGTTTTGATGAGCTGCGCACGACAAGTTGGAGCGATTGGAATGCCTCTTGCGAGGTGGCGTTGCGGGCGCTGAAGGCTGAATGCGACGATGTTATTGTTGGCGGTTTGTCCGGCGGCAGTTTGTTGGCGCTTAATCTGGCCGCCGATAATCCCTCGCAGGTTTTGGGAACACTGGTTTATTCGCCGCCCTTGAAGCTCGATGGTTGGGGGCTGCCTTGGTATGCGTCACTGTTCTCGCTGATCCGCCATCGCTGGTTTGCCGATTTGTTTCGGTTCGCCGAGCATCACCCCTACGGCATCAAGGACAGCCGCGTGCGCGAAATGGTGATCAATGCCATGCGCAAAGGTGACAACACTGCTGTCGGTTCGGGCTGGATTCCCGGTGCTTTGATGATGGAATTGCGTTGGCTTTCGAAAATCGTGCGGCAAAAACTGGGCTCGATCACCCGGCCGGTGATGATCATTCACCCCCGCGACGATGACCGCGCTTCCTTGCGCAATACCGCTTATCTACAACAGCATTTGGGCGGCATGGTCGAAGCACATGTGTTCGACGACAGTTACCACATCGTCACCATGGACCGGCAACGCGATGCGGTAGTTGAACGCACCGTGGCCTTTGCCGACGCGCTTGTTCCCGAAGCGGCATCAATTGGCTTGCAAACCTTCAAAATTCAAGCGGCTGAATAGAAGAGCACCAGTCAGCCGTCTCGGTTTAGACCGGGACAACCTCCTGGAAATACACATCTAGTTGCTGCAACCTCAAATGTCATCCCGGCACCTGTTGCCGGGATACCAAAGCCCGCGCGGACTGCCATTGCAAGCGACTAAGCTTTAGCCGGCCAGCGTCTCGCACCCGCATCGGTCCGGCTCAGCTCGTTGGCACTTCCAGGCGCTTGGTCAGGTTCTCAAATTCCTTGCGTAATTCGTCATTGCGAAAGATCTGGTCGAAGGTCGGCGCTTCAAGTCGTTGCAGGGCTTCGAACGACGTTGTCGAATCGCGCATCAGATTGCGCAATTGGAAGCTGGCTTCAACGGTTTCATAAGTATTGTCGGCAATGTTGAGATCGTGGGTCGCGCGGCGCCGCGCTTGCGCGATCTGTTCGCGCTGTTGCAGCAGGTAACGCCGATAGCCACGGGCCGCTTCGCGCGCTAATTTCTGACTGGCGCGGTTGGCCTTGAGGGCGCGGCGCTGGTCGGGGCGGTTGGAGCTACGCAGCAATCTTTTGGTGCGCGACGTGGCGGCCCGAATGTCTTTTTCAATGGCGCGCAGCTTGGGCAGATAATTCTTATCGATCTTGGCGATTATGCCGTCTTGCGCGTGTTTCAACATGGCAAACAATGCCGCGTGCATGGCGAAATATTTGCGCGACGCGCTCAGATTGTCGGCACTGGCGCCAACCAGCTTGCCAAGCTGAGCATCGATAATCTTGGCGGCCTTGAATGCCGCGATCAACCGCACCAGATCGCCGGACAAAACGCTTTCCATCAATAGATCGATCTGGTCGGCCGTTAGCTTGATACCGGCTTTGGCCATGGCCGCGTGAATTTCGCCCTTGGCTTTTGCAATGGCGTCTTTGTTGTCTTCAATGCGCGCTTTTGCTTCGTCAATGTTGGTTTGCAAGCTGTCCTTGGTGTCGGTGAACAGGCCGGGCAACATGCCGTCTTTGGGTGCCACTAATTTGCGCTCGCGGTAATCGACGATGGAATTTTCCAGCTCGCGAATATTCTTGCGCAGGGTTTCGATACGCTTTTGCACATCGACAATAGGCGCGTCGGTGACAATACCAAGGGCCGCGTCAAGCAAATCGCGGATTTTACGTTGCCGGTCCTCTTTGGTCTCCGTCCAGATCGGCGGGACGATGAAATCTTTCTTTGAGGGCAGTTTGCGCGCGTCGGAGCGATTTTCTGCTGTTTCTTTCAAAATGGCGTCGATGGCGCGCATCAAACGCTGCGCCTGCTCATAGGTTTTATCGCCCGCACGCGGGTCGTTATTGGCGCCCGCGCCGGTATTATTGCTTGAGCCTGGCTGATTGGGCGCGGCTGAGGACGTACCGGCGCTGTTTTGCGCCAGCAATTTACGGGCCTCACGCGCGGTACGGGCGAGTAGACGCGAAATGGAATCGCCGACCCTGCTGGTGTCATTATAGCCAGTTTGGCCGTTATAGGATGGCGCAGATCCAGCGTTTACCGGATTGCTGGCAAATACCGCTGCTGCCAAGCTAGCCGCTGCCACAACTGCCACCGACAAGACTGCCACTGCCAAGCGTGGCGCCGCGACCGTGCTGCCTGTTCGTCCCACTATTATTCTACCCATGTCTGGCTCCTCCACTGCCAAGCATATAGTCATGAAAATCAGGCATTACGATGATTTTTGCCCCTCCATGTGCATAAGCTGTGTTCTGCTGCAATGATTTAGCCGCTGGGCGGGGCCCCCCAATCAGGCCTGCGCCCGGCGGTTAACGCGCCGCGAAGAGCGAAAAGAGCTTTGCGACAGGATCATTACTTCGACCATAATCAATTTCCCGCCTTAGACCTTGTTTACCATGTTCTTGTATGCTCGGCGGTATATGCAGGGCGGTAAGTGTTGTCACGGTGAGTAATGAGGCTTGCCTGCTGCACCGGCACCGGCGGCCCTCCAGTGCGGACCATATGTGCTGACAGTTTTGTGGGTCATACAAGTCGTGTTCGTGCGATTGTTGCGTCTATTGATGTTGCGTTGATTGAGTTGGAAATTGGTATGGCGTTGAGCTTTGAGGCCCGTAGCCGGCTGGAGGCGCGTGTGGAAGCTAATATCTTGGCTGCACGGCGCGATCCGCAGGGTTATGAGCGCCGTGTCGTGCGCTGGCTGTGGCTGGGCGAGAAGCTTTGCGCGCTGGCCGGGTTTTTGCGGGTATTGCGTGATAGGCCGCCTTCTCTCAGCGCTCATTCCTCTCAACAACAAGACGGCGAGGAGGCGCTTGCCCAATCTGCCTTAGTCGGCGCCGATTATGAACAATCTTCTTCTTCATCATCTTCTTCTTCTTCTGTACAAAGCGCCGCTGGGGAAGCCCGTGCCTGTCCGGCAACGGGCGAATTGAGCCGGAGCGATGCGCCCGCTTTATTCGCCATGATTGATGAGCTTTGTACGCGCGCGGGTATTGACGTATCGATTTCGGTTGTAATCAATTCTGGTGTGGATGCCAGTGTAACCACACGATATAACCGAACCCGTGCGCTTGGGACCTGGCGAGAAGAATTGCACCGCTTGGCCCCCAGCCAGTGCAGCCCAAACAAGGCGTCTATTGGATTCATGCTCGGGCGTTGTTTGCTGAAGACTGTTTGCGTGCAGGAATTGCGCGCTGTTGTCGCTCATGAGATTGGCCATGTTGTCGGGCGTCAAACCCATTTATCTTACCGCTGCTTGATTTTAAATAATCGATTAGCCAGAATTGGCTCGCCGCGGAAGGTGATTGCCGCGCCAAATTCATCGTCGTTGCCAGAACGGGCAGAACGGGCAGAGCCGGCAGCAACCCCCGATAGGTTTGAACAGTCAACGATGTTGGCATTGCTGGGCCAATCCGCAATTGGTTGGCTGAGACGCCGGTTGCAAGCTTTGGCGTTCCCGGTTTTTCGCAATGCCGAATTTGAAGCCGATTGTTTTGCCGCCGCACTGGTTGGCTCTGGGCAATTTGGCAGGGCCCTGATCCGCGTAGGTATCGCCAATACAAAGTTTGGTCATTATCTTCCTGGATTGATCCAAGAATTGGATGAAAAAGGCTGTGGCGGCGAAACAGATCAACTCGATGAGCGGGTCTTGAAATTATTGCTCAGCCAGCGCTCGGATCCCAATGTGGTCCACCCGTGCCTGAGCGATCGGCTGGCCTGGATTAACGCCGCACCAGTGGCACCGCCGCCGATAACGATTAGCGCCTTAAGTCTGCTTGAAGGTGATATGGCCCGCGCCTACGGCATCTAAGCCCGCGCCTACGGCATCTAGGGCCGCGCCACAGCAAACCATCCAGCGCTTCGATCCTCCCCTTTGTGAGCCTAATCTAAACGCCGTGTTCAGACTTGGTTCAGGCGCGGTGGTCTTTTCTATTGGCATGTTAAGCAGCCGGCCGTAGTGAGGGTGTTCCCTTTCGGTTCTGATTGGTTGGTTACGCAAATTGTGCGGCCCCGCCCCCAAAGAGCCCGCGCCCCCCGCAAAGGAGAATAAACCAATGGGTAGTTTTAAACGAGTTTCAACCACGATACTGGCGCTCGGCGTTATTGGCACCGCATTCAGTGCGCCGGCAAATGCGCGCTTGGAAGCCGCCGATGTCTATTACCGGGTTGCCGGTCTGGACGGCGGCAAGAAGCTGAGCGTCTATGCGCGGCCCAATGCCTATAGCCGCCGGGTGACGAAACTGTCTTTTAACAGCCGCAATCTTTTGCGCACTGGCACGCGCCGCCGGGGGCGCTGGGTGCGGATCGATGTTCAAGGGCAAAGCGGCTGGGTACAGCGGCGTAATCTGGTGGAAGACGATGGCGGCCAGGTCTATTTTCACGTCACCGGCGTTGCCCGCACTGGCGGGCTCAAAATCAAAAGCCGTCCACGCCGCTCATCGCGAACCCGCAGTGTGCTAGCCAATCATACGAAGTTCGTTGAGGATCTAGGTGAATGCCGCGGCAACTGGTGTCTGGTGCGCTATCAAGGCGTGCGCGGCTGGGTGGAAAAACATTGTCTGATCTCCATGCGCCGCACCGATGCACCGGGGGCCTGGGCGAATGCCCGCGGCGGCGCACGGCCCTGGTCTAACAACTATCGCAAGCCGCGCGGCGGCCGCGCCTATGGCTTTGACCGCTATAATCGCAAAGATCGTTATTCTGGTCGTTATGATCGCTTCAGCCGCTATGATCGCACCAACCGGACTGATCGCAATTGGCGCCGTCATCACCGTAACCGCAACTGGCAGAACCGCTGGTCCCGCCGCTCCACACGAAGCGTCAACACCTATGTTTATTCTTACTAGTTCCATGATGATTGCTGGTGGACAAACCCAATAATTAAGCAAAGCCTTAATGGAAAGCGCTCGATGCCCGGCATCGGGCGTTTTTCTTGTCGGGCCGGCCCCTGGAGCCAGTCTCGCCCACGCCTATCTATTTTTGGCCAGAATTTAATGACCATAAGCATTTCCCTAAGTCATTGACTGCCAAACAAAGTGGTTATTCCAAAAATGTTTTATTTTGCCTCCAAAGTTGTGTGGTTTTTGCTGCAACCATCAAGTTTGATTGCAGCCTTGTTGCTTCTGGGGCTGATATTATGTTTCAAACAGCGTTGGTTGAAAACCGGGCGCCGTCTGATTGGCTTGGGCTTTGTTGCTTTGCTCGTTGGCGGGCTGTCGCCGCTGGCCAATTGGCTTATTTTACCGCTTGAGAACCGGGTGGCGCGCGCCAATCTCAGCCAGGGCGGGCCGATCACCGGAATTATTGTACTGGGTGGTTCGGAAAATGGGCGTGTCTCCCTGGCGCGTGGTTCTTTGGCACTGAATGAGGCTGGTGAGCGGGTAACCGACGGGGCGGTATTGG
>JAJRRE010000289.1 GCA_024279745.1 Alphaproteobacteria bacterium | reverse complement strand
TCGTCATCGCGTTCAGTTGCAAGGTGAGCCAAAGCACGCGGAGCCAGTTTTCCCGGCACCAGATTGTTGGTTGTGCCAGACTGCAAAGGGGCAGAATCGGCGCCGGGCCTGCCGTTTCCACTGTGATCAGCAGAATCAGCAGAACCTGTTTCTTTACCCGGTTCAAGTTTGTGCAGCACGTCTTAAGACCTCTTGAAACTTCTGCCGGGATTGAGCCCGCCGTGACTTGTTTCTTTGTCCGCGTTTCTTTGTCCGCGATTCTTGGCTCGCGTTACCACAGCCTCAGCAGCTGTGATAATTCTTGATCCTTGATCCTTGATCTTGCCCGACCTGTGATCTTTCTCAATTAGTGATCCGTCTTGGTTTTTTGATCCAGGCGGCACCCCATCACCCTAAGGCACGGGAGCACATGAACGACGTATAATAAAGGCAGATCGGATCTCTTCAAGTCCACTCTATCACGTTCGGGAAATCGTGATGTGCAAAAACGCACAAGCAGTGTTAACAGCCGGTGCGTTTTGTCAACATTCCCGGTGGGAAGATCAACCCAATTTTGCCAGCCAGTCAACAACCGTGCGTACCATCGGGCTGCTGGCGGCGCCTGCATAATAGCCGTAGGCGGCGCGCTTGTTGATCTCGGTCAGGGTTGGATAAGGCGAGATCCAGGCGGTCATGGCTTTAATGTTCATGCCCTGGGAAATCGCCAGCGACCACATTTGAATGACTTCTCCGGCATGGTCGCCAACGATACTGGCGCCCAATATCTTGCCCTTCTTGGTGGTGATGACTTTGATGAAGCCATCTGTCACCCGGTCGGCCTGGGCGCGGTCGTTTTCCTGAAATGGCCAGCGCAATACCTTAATTTTACCGTGGCGCTTTTTGGCCTGATCTTCCATCAAACCGACATGGGCCAGTTCCGGGTCCGTATAAGTCACCCAGGGTACCAGATCATTATTGACCTTGGCGTTGAACATACGGAAGACAGCGCGGCGAATAACAATCCCGGCATGGTAATTGGCGACATGGGTGAATTGCAGCCCGCCGGTCACATCGCCAATAGCAAATACTTTGGAATTTGATGTCAGCAAGGCGTTGTTGACCTTGATCCCGCGCTTGTCGAAGTTGATGCCGGCGGCGTCAAGATTAAGGTCATCGAGATTGGGCTTGCGGCCGGTGGCGACCAGTAGATCAGTGCCCTCGATGACTTCGCTCAAACCATTGGCCAATACGTTAACGCGGATTGCGCCTTGCGCCCCTTCTACCGATTCGACCCGCGCGCCCTCGCGAATGTCCAGCCCTTCGGCGCGCAACCGTTTTAAGACTACGGCGGAAAGTTCCGGATCGTCCTTGCCCATGGCGCTCATGGCTTCTACGATTGTAACTCGGCTGCCCAGTCGCAGATGCGCCTGCGCCATTTCCATGCCGATGGGCCCGCCGCCAATGACGATCAGATGCTGCATGAACTCCTGATTGTCGAACAAGGTTTCATTGGTAAAATATGGCACATCGGCGAGGCCGGGAATGGGCGGTACCATTGGCGCCGAGCCGGTGGAGATGATAAAGCGGCGCGCTTTGATCTGGGTATCGCCGGCGACAACGGTTGATTTATCTATAAAGCGGCCTGGCGCTTGAATGACGTGAACGCCCATGCCGGTGAACCGCTCAACGGAATCATTGGGCTCAATTGCGGCGATCACCGATTTGACATGATCATGGACCGCTTTGTGGTTGATCGACGGACTGACAGGGGTAACGCCGAAATCGCCGCTGGTGCGCATAAGGTGGGCGCGCTTAGCCGCTGCAAGTAAGGCTTTGGATGGCACACAGCCATAGTTCAAGCAATCGCCGCCCATCTTGTGTTTTTCTATCAGCACCGTTTTGATACCAAATTGCGCAGCCGCCGCGGCGACCGATAAGCCGCCCGACCCAGCACCGATCACACAAAGATCCGCGTCAATTTTCTCCGCCGTGCCTAAGTTCATACTTGTTGTCTCCGTCCCACCAGTGATTGTATTTTTTTGCCGCTCATTAGTCGCACGCCGCCGGTTGCGGAACAAGCCGCTCCGTTCACCGTTTTTAATGTCGCCATCAGCCTGGCTCACGCGCGCCTCCCCCATTTTTTATAGGCCACCGGGATAAGCGCTACCACGGCCATTAGGGCAAAGGCCGCCAGAATTTCTTTTGTCACCAGCGCGGAGGGATCAAACTGAAACGGACAAGCCGCAATCGCAGCGTCGCCGCCGCCCTTTTGCGCAACGCAGGCGTTAAAGCTTTTGCTTTGCGCGCCGACAATTGAACCCAGGCCTGAGCCGAGAACTGAAAAGGTCGTGGAGCCGGGAATAATGCCGATCAAGGTGCCAAAGAAGAAGGTGCGCAAAGGAACACCAAGCAAGGCCGGGGCAATATTGATCACAACAAATGGGAAGGCCGGGACAAGGCGCAAGAACAGCAGATAGCTCCAGGCGTTCTCGTCAAAACCGGCACGAAGTTTGCCCAGCCAGGGACCGGCCATATTAGCCAAAGTATCGCCAAGAGAGGTTTTGACGGCCAGAAAGATTATGGTGGCGCCAATGGTAGCGGCCAGAATGGTCACCGGCGCACCGACCTGCCAGCCAAATAATAACCCGCCGGTCAGGGTCATGATCAAGGCGCCGGGCAGCGACAGCGCCACCACGACGATATAGGCCGCGCCGTATATGAGCAGGGCATAGGCAAGGTTGTTGCTAATAAAGTCCTGCAACACTTCGTAATTCAGCGCCAAAGTTTTGAACGACAGATATTTGTGCCAGCCCATCGTGAAGGCCAGCCCCATCAATCCGACCAGGGCCACCAGGGGGACATAACGTTTAACCGAGCTGCCACCCGCAGTTTGGTCCTGAGCGGGGTCTGAGACAGGCGCGGCAGCTTGGCCTCCTGGTGATTGGTCTTCGTTCATAAGGCAGTGATCTCCTGGCAGTTTGTAATCGGGGGTTAAGAAATTTTTTGGTGTTGTCTTGATGGTCGCGTCGAGGTTGCGCTTAAAATTTCACGGCTAACAAGGTCACGGTCACGAATTTATTTCGCGTCGTTCAAGGTCCAATCATAACCATAGCTGGAAATACCGCGCGCGGCTGTTAGTTTTGCCTTGAGGTCCGGCGCGGCATATTTAAGCGCGTGCTTGATAACGCCCTCTTCGCTGCCGCCAAAATCGTCATCAAACCAGTTATAAATGCTCGACGCCGTGACCTTGCTGCCGCTCACTTTAAAGCCGCGCGGTGAGTTGATGTAAGACACAGCGCCCTTGTCCAATTGCTCTTGCAGCCGGGAACCCGTAAAGGCTTCAGTGCCCAGGTTAGGACAGCCGACGGAAGCGCAATT
>JAJRRE010000288.1 GCA_024279745.1 Alphaproteobacteria bacterium | reverse complement strand
GGGTCGAGCGCCGACAACATGCCGTTGATCGCGGTTTCGATCAGTTTGGCATCGTCGGGTTTTTCAACATAGTCGGAGCGTACCCGTTCCAACACGTCGCCAAACAGATCAAGCTGTTTGTAAATCGACGAACTGGACGTCGTTGCCGAGAATGTCTGTGTAACGTTCATGACAGTTGTAACTGCGGCCAGTCCGGCCATGGTCAAAAATGTCCAGAACGCGAAATCTGGTTTGCGCATCGCCTTCACACCTTCTTCGAGCCCTTGACCCACCAGGGTCCAGGATTTATCGGTCGCCCCTTTTTACGAAACTCAATATATAGGACAGGAGCATTGCCCTTGGATCTTGATTTAAGCCGTCTGCTGGCGGCATTCATAATGCCCACAGGTTCACCGGCCAGAACGAATTGTCCCAACTGTACATCAATTTGGGACAGTCCCGCCAGTAGGATATGATAATCTTGACCAGCATTGATAATTAATAATTGGCCATAACTGCGAAATTCGCCCGCATAGACCACCCAGCCATCGGTTGGTGAGATCACCTGGGCGCTATGGCGGGTCTGAATGACAATACCCTTTGATCTGGCACCATATTGTGTCTTCTCGCCAAAAGAAACCACCTGGCGCCCTTGCGCGGGCAATGGTAGGCGGCCCTTGGCTCGTCTGAACGGGATCGCAGGCTTTAGTCGGCCAGGGCTGACCATGGCCAGATCAGTTCGCGGTGCCATGACGATAGAGTTAGGCTGCCTGGGAGGGGCGGCAGATTTGGCTTTTTTTGTCTTTTTCGCCTCTTTCGCCTGTGTTCGTGCGCCCAGCCCTGCTCGTGGCTGAATTGGCGATAGCGGATTTCGCAACGGCGCACTGGCGATTACAACATTGTTTGACGGCTGCCTATCTGCGGCAAGCGCGGCAGAATTGCTGGCCAATTTACGCGAGTTGTCATATTTGCCCAGGGCGGTGCGGGCAGCTACGGCCTTATCGAGCTTGGCAATCAGCTCCCCCAGCCCTTTGACCGATTTTTTGATCTGGACGGCTTCGCGGCGCAACACCACCAATTGAGATTGATGCTGGCCAATGGACTGCTTTTTTTGTGCGATCAAAGACGATAGCCGTGTACGGGTATCGGCAAGGCGCGCATTTTCCAGCTTGAACTTGGCGACTTGTTCGCGGCTGGCATCCGCGACCCGCGTTAATTCGTTGAGTTTTCCAGCCAGTTCCAGCGCTTTTTTCCGTAATTCTGGGAACGTCGCAGCCAGCAACATGGCGCTGCGGACCATTTTCAGGGCATCCGCGCGCCGCGTGATCATCACCGGCGGAGGGTTGCGGCCCATGCGCTGCATAGCGGCTAGTAATTTGGCAATAACATCATGGCGTTGGGCAAGCGAGCCGCGCAGGATTTTCTCCTGAGCCTCCAACTCGCCCAGGCGCGCTTCAATCTGATTGAGTTTGCGCTCGCTGTCATGGGCAGCCCGGCCGGTTTCCAGCAATCGCGCATTCAGCCGTTTGCGCTCTTTTCGGAAGCGAATAACATCGGTTTTTAGCTGATTGGCGCGCTCGCGTTTCCATTTTAACAGGGCTTGTTTGGCCTGCTGACGGGTGCGGATTTCGTCGACTTTGGATGTGCCTTGCGCGTGCGCTGCACCACTACCAATCAGGCTCAAACCGCTGATAGGGTCGCACAACACGGGCGCCAGGACCATTGTCAGCGCTAGCAGTAACCCTGCCAAAACGCGATTGTTCCGATCCGCTGGCGACGGGTTTGCCACCGTCACGTTAACAGGCGGTACGTTTATAGGCAGCACGTTAGCGGGCGGTACTGTACGAAACTGGCAGGGATGAACCCCGCATTTATCTGCTTTGTACCTGTCGCACCGAAGTTGCATTCGTGGGTCATGTCCTCAATATATATTGGCAAACTTTACCTATAATACGAATGATTAGCTCGCAGCGCCGGCTTTTCACACGATCATTGTAGAAAGGCGAACGAATACGGCAAATATAACACGAAACTGACGATCATTTGACCGTACCCATTGAACATTCTGTTAGGATTGCTGTACAGGCGCCGCGGATGGCTGGCATGGGATTGCATGAGAACCAGTGTGCCGAGCAAGATGGCGTCCACCTCGGCGCCCACGGCTATGACATTTGGCGCCATGGCGGCCAGGCAAAACTCATGTTACATGCGCTGTAAGGCATTGTAAAATTTGCATAATATTTCTACTTGAAAGTGTTTTATACCGTATCTTAAGACGAGGAGAACGAAATGAGCGGCGCATTATTTGGATTGACCGTATTTCCCGTGGCTGCCGTAATCGCCGTATTGTGCATCGGCCTATGGAATATGGGTCGCGGAACGAATGCTAATTTGTCGCAAAAGCTAATGCGCTGGCGGGTCGGCCTGCAATTCGTGGCCGTCGTCGTGCTGATGGCCTCGCTGTTTTACAAACATATGTAGACCAGCCTCCCATTACGGCCCGGTAGCGGCTGAACGGCGATGCGCGCAGGAGTGCCAAAGCAGGAACGCAAATGGTTGTATTGAACAAGATTTACACGCGCACGGGTGATGCGGGAACAACGGCACTGGGCTCCGGGAAACGCGTTGCCAAGACCGATCCGCGCATTGCCGCCTATGGCACCGTCGATGAGACCAATTCGGCCATCGGGCTGGCGCGCGGCCACTTAGTGGCCAGAGAAGGTGATGGCGTCGGCGGCGACGGCGGGAGGGCTGATAGTGAGGATGCTGAGCGGGCAAGCGACCCTGCCCAAATGGATGCACGGCTTGAACGCGTACAAAATGATCTGTTTGATTTGGGCGCCGATTTATGCGTGCCCGACCGGGGTGAGCCGCTTGAATTTGAGCCACTGCGCGTCGCCGCCAGCCAGGTCAAATGGCTTGAACAGGAAATCGACCTCATGAATGGGCCAATGCAGCCGTTGCGCTCATTCATTTTGCCGGGCGGCACGCCAGCCGCGGCGGCACTGCATATGGCGCGCACCATCTGCCGGCGCGCCGAGCGCAAAATAGTTGAATTGGCGGCAAACCCCGATGAAAAAGTCTCCGATGATGCGCTGAAATATATCAATCGGCTGTCGGATTTTTTGTTTGTCGCCGCGCGGGTCTGCAATGATCGGGGCAGGGCTGACCGGCTTTGGGTGCCAGGCGAAAACCGCTAGACGCATCGCTAACGCTAAGAGTGAACTTGCAGCTGGTACCGCGCGCAATGCAGGCAGTTCAGCCATCCAACGACTTATCCGCCCAGATTTGCGCGTCGCGGCCAACAGCATCCGTGATTGAGCGATACTTGTTCTGCCTCACATGGGCGCTGAGCGTCTCGTGCATGTCGCGGATCAGATCGGCGCCGCCATAAACAAGCCCCGTGTAGAGCTGCACTAAAGTTGCACCGGCGCGGATCTTGGCCAGGGCCGTCTTGCCGCTGTCAATGCCGCCAATGCCGATCAGCGGAATGTCGCCCTTGGTGAGCTGATAAACGCGCGCCAGCATCACCGTCGAGCGCTGGAACAAAGGCGCGCCCGATAACCCGCCGGCCTCATCGCCATGTACGGCGCCTGCAATACTGGCGGGCCGGGATAGCGTCGTGTTGGATACCGCAATGCCGTCGACGTTATGCGCCATAAGCCGCGCAACGATTGGCGGCAGATCTTCGCTGGCGATGTCAGGCGAGAGTTTAACAATGATCGGACGACGGGGTGCCCCCGCGTCAACCAGCTCCGCGCGTTTGGTCATGCAGGCGCCAAGTAACTCGTCCAGCGCTTCAGGGGCCTGCAGATCGCGCAAGCCGGGCGTATTGGGCGATGAAATATTGATCATGAAATAGCTGGCAACGTCCTGGAAGATTTCCAGGCCCGCCACATAATCCGCCACCCGATCAGTTGAGGTTTTATTGGCGCCGACATTCACGCCGACAATGCCGTTTGGATTGCCTTCGCGGCTTTGATCCTGGCAATGGTTGCAACTGCGCGATTGAAGCCGTGCAAGCGCGGCGGCATGACCCTCATTGTTAAAGCCAAGCCGGTTGATCATGGCGCGCTGTTCGATCAATCGAAAGACACGCGGGCCGCGATTTCCCAGCTGCGGCTTTGGTGTGACCGTGCCGATTTCCGTGAACCCAAACCCCATGCCCAGCACCGCGTCGGGCACTTGTGCATTCTTGTCAAAGCCCGCCGCCATGCCAATCGGATTGGGAAAATCAAGCCCCCAAAGCGACTGGCTTAATTCCCGATGAGCGGTGTTGTCGAGACGTGGGTAAAGCCCGGCGCGCAACGTGCCAAGTGTAAGCTCATGGGCTCGCTCGCCGCCCAATTTGAACAGCGCCGGCCGGGCAAGTTTGAACAGCGTATTGAGCATTAGGTTTGGCCTGATGACTTAGGGGCGAAGACAGGCGTTACCGAAAGAGGGTCTTCAGCAACAGGTTCACAATCCATATCCAGCTTCGGCAAACCATGGCGCCCGTCTTGATCAAGCGCAATAGCGCGCGCCCAGGCCGCCGCTGTGACCGGCAAGTCAGCGTAAAGATGCGGGAACAACTGGCCGCCGCGTGAGGGCTCCCATTTCAGCGCCGCACCCAACTCTTTGCTGTTAACGCCGATCAATAACAAATCCCTTTGGCCGGCGTAATGTTTTTCCAGTGTGCCGCGAAGCTGTGCGGCGGTCGAAAAATGGATAAAGCCGTCGCGCTTGTCATCATCCGACCCCAGATAGTTGCCGGTTATTTGGGCCTGCTCCCAGGCGCTTTGCGGGCATATTTTATAGATCATTGAGTTGTTGGTCTGGCTCATGGCAATACTCAGTTTGTTTCGTAGATCATGCTCAATTTACGCAAAGACGCAATCTGATAAGTTACGGAGGGGCGCAGACCTGCCAAGGGGCGCAATCGGCCGCACGAAAACGGCGCGCCGAAGTATATAGCGCCAATGACAACATCACCAAGCGACGCTGCCCCCGCCAACATAGTTGTCAGATTGCCGCGCTGAAACTTTAACTTTAAATACTGATCGACGGCCTTGTCAGGTGAGTGTCAGGTAGATGACCTATTAACGCTAATCAAGTGGAGGCGTTAAAGTCACGGTCAAGCCTCACTAGCCCCAAAGCAGTGACAAATCAATTGTCTCATATTGGCAAAGGGGACGCCGGCGCAGACCATGCTACAATGTCGCAAAACCTGCAAATTATAGCCGTTCATTAAGTTCCACACTAACGGATTTAAGTATCGTATGGCGTTAAAGTTTTCATCGGATTCTTTTAGTTTAAGACAGCTATTTTCCGATCCATTTGTTTTCAATATTCCGTCCTATCAGCGTCCTTATGCCTGGACACGGACGGAGGCCTCGCGTTTGCTGGAAGATCTGCTATTGGCGGTCGACGAAGATAAGGCCAGCGGCGGCAATGGCGATGGGCATTTTTTGGGCTCGATCGTATTGCTGTGCGAGACCAATGCGTGTTCGTCGCGCGGCATGAAAAATGCTTCACCCGATCAGCGCCAGCAATTTCAAATTATCGATGGGCAGCAGCGGTTGGTAACCGTTGTAATACTGCTTGGGGTGTTGCGCGATATCATCGGCCAAAGTGACGCCAAGGTTGCTCAGCAAATTCAAACCATGTTCGAGATCTCCGGCCCAACCGAGCGTGCGCGGCTGGTGATGAATGGCGGCGAAGGTAAATTCCTCAATAAATTTGTGCTGCGACCAGGCGCCAGCGAGGATATGCCCGCATGTGATAAACTCAGCAACGCACAAGAAAACATGCTCGCCGTCCGTGAATATTTCGCAACAGAATTGAGCAATATAGAAGCCGATCAACTGCCATTGCTATTGTCGATGGTACAAGATGATTGCGGCTTTTCTGTCGTAACAACGCGAACCATTGATCGCGCGTTTCGCGTCTTTGCAACCTTGAATGATCGCGGCCGGCGGCTCACCAACAGCGATATTTTGAAAGCAGAAATTCTTGGCCAAATTCCCAGCGGCGAAGACATGATATGCCAGACCGTTTGGGAAGATATCAGGGCGCGACTTGGTGATAATTTTGAAGATCTTTTCAGCCATATGCGAATGATTTACGGTAAAGAAAAAGTACCGGTTATCCAAGGTGTGCGCGCGATCATATCGGAGGCGGGCGGTGCGCTGGCCTTCATTGAAACCGTCTTGCAGCCCCTGGCTGATGCCTTTGAATTTGTATTAAACAACAACAACGGAACGGCAATGGACATCGGAGCGGCGGCGCAGCGTCATTCCGGGGCCACCGCTCAGGATATTTCAAAAACGCTGACCCGCCTGCACTGGCTGCGCGAGAGCGGCTGGATTCCCCCGGCCATGCAATGGATTGTGCGGCTTAAGGATCGCCCCGATCAGCTGGCTCGTTTTCTTAAAGAGATGGAGCGTTTTTCATTTTGCTTGTTGATTATCGGGCTGGGCGGGCGTAAGCGGCAAGGCCGCTATAAAGGTATTCTCAACGCCAAAACAAGCGATGTGCTATTTGATTCAGCTTTGTCACCAATGCTGTTTAAGCGTGAGGACCAACGCCGGATTTTGTACAACTTGCGCAACCTCTATGGGCGCGATCAATATGCGTGCAAACTAGTGCTGCTATTGCTAAGCGAAGAATTGGCGGGGGGGCGGGCCGAATATCTGGACCGGACACAGCTGACGGTTGAACATGTCTTGCCAGTCAACCCGGATCGCAGCAGCAATTGGCGCCGATTGTTTTCCGATCCCGATGAGCTTGAACAATGTACCGGGTGCCTTGGCAATCTTATTTTGATCCCGGCAGACCAAAACCGTGATGCTCGAAATTACGAATTTGAGCAGAAGATGGAAATCTTTT
>JAJRRE010000287.1 GCA_024279745.1 Alphaproteobacteria bacterium | reverse complement strand
GATTTGTCTCAAGGTTGACGACACGCGGCCCGCCTCCTAAGAACAGTGATGTATTCGTTTATTTTCAGTGAGGTAGATCACGGCTGCCATGCCAAAATCAAACCAGACTAATGCCGAAGCGGCGTCGAGTGGAGAAACCGTCAAGGGTTCTCGGCGACCAAATCCAGTAGACATTCATGTAGGAAGCCGGGTTCGATTGCAGCGCATGTTGTTGTCAATGAGCCAGGAGAAATTGGGTGAACAATTGGGCCTGACATTCCAGCAGGTGCAAAAATATGAGAAGGGTATCAATCGCATCGGCGCTAGTCGCTTGTTCGAACTGTCGCGCGTACTGGGCGTACCGGTGCAGTTTTTCTATGATGAAGCGCCGGGGTCGAACGTCAATGGCGGAGCCCTTACCGGAATGGCTGAGCCGGCGTCTGAAAGCTATATTGTCAATTTTTTATCCAGCCGGGAAGGCCTGGAACTGAATAAAGCATTTGTCAAAATCAAAGACCCGAAAGTTCGCAGAACCATTGTGGAACTAGTCCGCAATCTGGCTACGGATCTAACGACTAAATCGTAACACCTTGTGCCAACATGACGATCAATTCAGGGCCGGAGCCGATTAGTCATCGCGGTGCTTGGTGCATGGTGATCGCAGTGCTCAGTGCATGGTCATCGCGGCGCTCGGTGCATGGTCATCGCGGCGCTCGGTGCATGGTGATCGCAGTGTTTGATACAAATGCGCATCTTTAAGCACTTGACCCTTGCAATAATGACGGGCAAAACGCGCTCATCTTGGTAGTTAATCCAATTTTGCCCATGATACACCGCAAGCGGGAGACCCCTATTGTCACGCAAATCCTATTTGTTTACCAGCGAATCTGTGTCCGAAGGACATCCCGATAAAGTATCCGATCGAATTTCAGATGAGATCGTCGATTTGTTCTACCGCGAGGGTGAAAAGTCTGGCTTCGATCCTTGGGATATTCGCGCTGCATGTGAAACGTTGACGACGACCAATCGCGTCGTGATCGCCGGCGAAACGCGCGGCCCCGACACGATCTCCCACGCGGATATTGAAGATACCGCGCGCCAAGCCATCAAATCGATCGGCTATGAACAGCACGGCTTTCATTGGAAAAGTGCCAAAGTCGAGATCCTGCTGCATCCGCAATCGGTGGACATTGCACGCGGCGTTGATGTATCGGGCAACAAGGATGAGGGCGCGGGTGATCAGGGTATCATGTTCGGCTATGCCTGTACTGAAACACCGGAGCTGATGCCGGCGCCCATTCACTATTCTCATAAAATCTTGCGGTTGATGGCTGAGGCACGCCATTCAGGCGAAGACAAAATCTTAGGCCCAGATTCCAAAAGCCAGGTCACGGTGCGCTATGAAGACGGCAAACCTGTTGGCGTCACGCAGATTGTGGTGTCGACGCAGCATCTTGTCGAAGATATCGATTCTGAGCAAATCAGCGCGATCGTCAAACCCTATGTACTCAAAGCCTTGCCCGATGGTTGGGTTGACGGTGATACCGTCTGGCATATCAATCCGACGGGCAAATTCTTTATTGGCGGACCCGACGGCGATGCGGGACTGACAGGGCGCAAGATTATTGTCGATACCTATGGCGGTGCAGCGCCTCATGGCGGCGGTGCTTTTTCCGGCAAGGACACAACCAAGGTCGACCGGTCTGCTGCTTACGCCTCGCGCTATTTGGCCAAGAATGTCGTGGCTGCCGGTTTGGCAACACGCTGCACCATCCAATTATCTTATGCCATTGGCGTGTCGCAGCCGCTATCAATTTATGTCAATACCCACGGCACCGGCGATGTCGATGAGGAGAAACTGGAAGGCGTATTGGGAGATTTGTTGGACCTCAGTCCGCGCGGCATTCGCGAGCATCTGGCCCTTAACCGCCCGATCTATGCGCGCACCGCAGCTTATGGCCATTTCGGCCGCAAACCAGATGCGCAAGGCGGTTTTTCCTGGGAGAAGATTGATCTCGCAGACGCTTTGAAATCGGCAATGAGCTGAGCGAATATGGGACTGAGCTGAGCGAACACCGGAATAAGCTAGTACAGCCCGGTAAGCGACTATAGATCTGAAATGGCTCGCGCTGACTTTGCGGGCCATTTTTGTTTTGTAATCGGCTTGCACCGGCCAAACAACAACAACAACAACTCAAATTGGAGCCGCAGCGGCAGATGTCCAACAAGGACGCAGCACACCCTCACCGACCAGATTTGCAATCATTCGGCCGCCGCAAGGGCCGCAAGCTGTCGCCGCGCCAGGACGCGCTGGTCGCAGATCTACTGCCGCGGCTGCGTCTTGATCTGCCGGGTACGGGAGCAGTGGACCTGAGCAATGCATTTTGCGCCCAGTCCTCATCTTCGGATGGGGCTTCGGATTCGGCTTCGATTGCAGACAGCAAACGCCCGCGCGATGTATGGCTGGAGATCGGGTTCGGCGGCGGCGAACATCTGATCTGGCAAAGCACTCAGCACCGCGACGTCGATTTTCTCGGCTGCGAGCCCTTCCTCGATGGCGTTGTCAAAGTGTTGGACGCGGTGGCAACCAAAGGCCTGAGCAATATCGCACTTTACGACGACGATGCGCGCGAATTGCTGCGCGTTCTGCCCGCCGTTTCCATTTCCCGCGCATTTATTTTGTTTCCCGATCCCTGGCCGAAAAAGAAGCATCACAAACGCCGTCTGATATCGAAAGTAACACTGGATCTGCTGGCGCGCGTCTTAAAGCCGGGGGCTGAATTGCGTATTGGCACCGACATCGCCGATTATGCCCGGGTTATTCTGGCGGCAATTTTGCGCCATGATAGTTTCAACTGGCCGGCAAAGGGCCCGCAGGATTGGCGGGTCCGCCCCAGCGACTGGCCGCAAACGCGATATCAGCAAAAGGCCGAACGCGAAGGGCGCAGCTGCAGCTATTTTTCATTTAAACGAGCAGACAGGTAATTGAATTAACAAATGTTAACCACTTCAACCTGGCAAGCTGGGAAATTTTATGGATCTGAGACCTTGAATTGGGCATCTTGCTGCCGCATATGTGGGCTATGACTACTATTGACGGCGACCTTAGAGTATCGTTGTCAATACGGGCTTGAAGCCGGTCTGTTTCTGCAAGCCACACCGCTGGCATCTCGTATTCGGGCAAAGCGTTTTTTCGCCCATACGATTTGGAAACAAATCATAGCCCTTAGACCGGTTTACCATACATAATGCCTATGCGCGTGTGCTGGCAGCGCGTCAATCGCCAAGGTGATTGATCATGTCAGTGATGAGCTTT
>JAJRRE010000286.1 GCA_024279745.1 Alphaproteobacteria bacterium | reverse complement strand
TAACATCGTCTTCTTGCTGGGCGGGCTTGGGCTGCTACCGCTACTTATGCCGTCCATGCCCGGCAAGAAGTGGAATGTGCTGTTCCTGCTGGCCGTGTTCCCGGTGATTTCCTTTGTGCTGCTGCTGGGCGGTTATTTTGGCCTGCCATTCGTTGAGACCGCCAAATGGGGCGGACTGCTGGTGACATTGGTCATTGCTGTAACCGGTATTACAGTGTCTTTGCCGCTGGGGATATTATTGGCGCTTGGGCGGCAATCGGATCTGCCGATCATTCGCGCTTTTTGCATCGGCTTTATTGAATTCTGGCGCGGTGTACCGTTGATCACCGTGTTGTTCATGTCGTCGGTTATGTTGCCGTTATTCCTGCCGGAAGGCGTGACGTTTGATAAATTATTGCGCGCGCTGATCGGCGTGGCCCTGTTCTCATCTGCCTATATGGCCGAAGTAGTGCGCGGCGGGCTGGCGGCAATCCCGCGTGGCCAACATGAGGGCGCGCAGGCCTTAGGGTTGAACTTTGGCCGCACGATGAGCCTTATTGTTCTGCCTCAGGCGCTCAAGCATGTCATCCCCGGCATTGTGAATACCTTTATTGGCCTGTTCAAAGACACTACCTTGATCTCTATCATCGGCATGTTTGATTTGCTGGGTATGGTACAGAGTAGTTTTTCAGATTCCTCCTGGTCAACACCGACGACATCCCATACGGCTTATCTGTTTGTGGCGCTGATCTATTGGATCTTCTGTTTCTCCATGTCGCGCTACTCGCAATATACCGAAGATCGATTGCATACCGGTCACAAGCGTTAGGCGTCAGGAGGGCACAGGCACGGCTGAGCACGGCTGAAAAAGCCGGTGGCGGTTGTTTCGCTACGATTGCTGCTAAGCCTTTGTTGCTGCTTTAATATGTTGCAACACCGCCTGTCAGTCCATCAGCTGGATTGAGGGGCGGTGTTTTTTTTGCCGAATAACCCGCGGCTCTAAAGTCTGTTCTAAAGCCGCTGGGCGACATGCTCGGCAATGGCCAGACATGCGGTCAGGCCGGGGCTTTCCATACCATATAGCGCCACAAGATTGGGTTGGCCGTGATCAGCCGCGTCATGAATCGCGAAGTCTGGAACCGGCTCACCTTCACGGTAGATCTTCGGCCGAACCCCTGTGTAACCGGGCTGTAAATTCATTGGATCAAGGCTCGGGAAATACCGCCGGATCTGCGCTGCAAAACCTGCTCGGCGTGCGTCTTCATCATCAAAACCATAGTCGGGTTCAAAGGGGCCGTGTTGGTCTTGTGTGTCAGTTTTTGGCCAAGCAATATCGGGCCCGAATTTGGTTTGCCCGGCCACATCCAATGTTAGATGTACGCCCAGCCAGGCGCCAACCGGCATCGGATAGATCGGCTGCGAAAAGGGCGCCGGCCCCATATGCGTGAAATAATGGCCTTTGGTCGGATAGGTGCGCGGCACGTTGTAGCCAGTACGCCAGCGCAGCATGTCGCCCAGCTCGGAGGCGTGCAGGCCGCCGCTCAAAACCAGTTTGCTACAGGTTATGCTGCTACCATCGCCGTCGCTATTTGTGGCCAAACTAAAATGCCCAGCACCATTGCGCCCGATTGCTTCAACGCTGGTCGCCAGCACTATCTGCGCGCCGTTCGATGTCAAATGTCCCTCTAAAGCTTGCATCAGACCGTGGCTATCGATGACCCCGGTCGAAGGCGACAAATAAGCTGCGGCACAGGTCAGATTTGGCTCCATGCGGATGGCCTCATGGCGCGTTAAATACCGCAGATCTGCCACGCCATTGCGGTTGGCTTGATCATTGATGGCGTGCAGTTTGGGCAGTTCATCATCGCTGACGGCAACCAGCAATTTTCCGCTTTGGCGATGTCCCACATTATTCTCGCGGCAAAAGTCATAAAGCAACTCTTTACCGCGCACGCAAAGCGCCGCTCGCAGGCTCCCCGTCTCATAATAAAGCCCGGCGTGGATGACTTCAGAATTGCGGGCGCTGGTTTGCGAGCCGATCATTTGGTGGCGCTCCAGCACCAACACGTCCTGGCCTTTTGCACTCAGCGCTCTGCCGATTGCCAGCCCAATGACACCGGCGCCGACAATTATGGTCTCAACATCAGCACTCATCGACGACGCCCTTAACATGCTTATTCAAATAAGCTCTTGCCATATTCGCTTGAAAAGGCCAATTGGGCACCGCGTACAGCCCTTGGCGCGTGAGATAGAAAATCCACACTAAGTGTGTGGTGCGGCAGGGCTGATCATTACTGCAAAAAAAGATGTGTGCAGAGAGTGTTCACTATTGACTTTTGCGGCGGGAACAAACATAGAACAAATGTAACATAATCAATCGCTGCAAATAAAACTATTCCCCCTGAAAGGGATCGGTATTCCATATGACTTTTGCATTTGTACATTCGGCTGATTGGCAATTGGGCAAGCCCTTTGGCGGTTTCGAGAAGGAAGAGCAGATTTTGCTGCGACGCGCCAGACTTGAAGCGATCGATCGACTGGCCCAAATCGCTCAGGGTGCGAATGCTGAACATATTCTTGTAGCGGGTGATGTCTATGACGGCGACGTTGATGAGCGCACGTTGCGGCAGCCTCTGGACAAAATGGCAGCCTATAAATCGTTGCGTTGGCATCTTTTGCCAGGCAATCACGATCCGGCGCATCGGGGCGGGATATGGGATCGAGTGCGCGCCGCCGGTCCTGCGAGCAATATTGTCATTCATGATCAGGCAAGACCTCACGACTTGGCGCGCGGTGTAGTGCTGCTGCCGGCGCCGCTGCATTCGAAATCTGTCACCAGTGACCCCAGTGATTGGATGGACCAGGCGCCGACACCGGACGGTACAATTCGCATTGGTTTGGCGCATGGCTCGGTACGCGGCTTTGATAGTGCCGGCGAGGCGGCTGTTGAATTGTCTCCAATGCGCGACCGATCGGCGGCACTTTCATATTTTGCTTTGGGCGATTGGCATGGCATGACAGAAATCTCCCAAAGAGTCTGGTATTCCGGCACGCCCGAACCGGACCGCTACCGGGACAACCAGCCCGGACATGCGCTGATTGTGCGCCTCGACGGACCGCGCGCGGTCCCCATAGTCGAGCCGGTAGCGACCGCCGCCTATATTTGGCAAGCGAAGAAATTAACGCTCGGCAGCGCAGATGATATGGCGCCCTTGGACGATGAGATAGACCGCTGGGGCACAAACAGAGGGCAGACATTATTGCAACTGGAATTGTCTGGTGCTGTCTCGCTTGGCGACTATGCCCAGATCGAATCCCGTCTTGATCAGCTGTCGCCCAGCTTGTTTCATTTGCAGCGCCGGCTAAGCGGGCTGCATGTCATTGCGCGTAATGAAGATCTGAAAAAGATTGGCGAGGGGGCGTTAAGGGAAACTGCCGAAATATTGCGCGCGATCGCAGATGATGAAACTGATGAGCGTGCGCCCATTGCCCAGCTGGCGTTGCGGCAGCTTTTTGTTATGGCGAAAGAAGAGCCAGGACCGGCGGAGGGGCAGCCATGAAGATATGTGCCATTCGCCTGCGAGAGGTTGGCAAATTTAGTGAACCGGTTGCTTTAGAGGGGCTGAGCGGCGGGCTTGATATTCTTGTCGGGCCGAACGAGCTGGGAAAATCCACAATATTGCGGGCCTTGCGTGCGGTGTTCTATGAACAGCATAAAAGCTCCTCTGTTAAAAATCCAAAGGCCTTGTTGCACAATCTGCGGCCGCAATTAGGCGGAGCACCACTGATCGAGGTGGATTTTGAAATCGACGGGCGGCGGTTGCGGCTGCGCAAGCAGTTTCTCAACGGCAAGCAGGCGAGCCTGTATGATTTGGAAGCCAGCCATGTGCTGGCCCGCGCCGATGAAGCCGACGCACAAGTTCTAGAGCTGTTGGCGCGGCATCCAGGAGGCACTAAACGCGATGGCAAATTGATGTGGGTGGGCCAACGTGAAGCATTGCAGGTAACCGCGCCGAACCAGGAAGAACAAGCGGGATTGCGCAATGTGATTGAGGCGCAGATGGGTGATGTTACCGATGGCGGAGCCGCGCGGATCATTCGCCAGAAAATTCAATTGCGTCTTGCGCAAATGGTGACGGCCAGCTCAAAACAACCCAAGGCTCGGAGTGATTATGCCAATGCGGTGAATGAACAAGCGGCCATGCGCGACTTGTTAAGTGCGGCGCAAGTCAAGGCTGGCGCAGCGTGCGATCAACTGGCCCATTTGGATGAGCTTGTGATGACGCGCGATGGACTGGAAAATCCTGAAGCAATACGCGTCAGGACCGAGCGGCTGGAGGCGGCCGTAACTGCCATGGAGGCCGCGCGCCAAGCCCGCGAGAAATTGCATGCGGCGCAGGCCATTGTTGAAAAATGCTCGATTGAACAAGAAAAAGCAACGCTCGGCCTGAGTGCCTATGAGGCACAACTTAAAGAATTTACCGATCTGAGTGCGGCCGGGAATATTGCCGAAAAAGAGCTGACGTCATTGCGCCAGCAGGTCAAAACAGGCGCTGAGGCGGTGCAGGGCGCCAAGCAACACCGCGATGATTTGCGCGCCCAGCTTGAGGCGGCACGGCGCGCAGCTCAGCAGCTGGGTCAATTTGAGCGCGCCAGCGAGGCTGCAAAAAATCTGGCGGTAATGCGTGATGGTTTGGCAAAGGCACAACGGGCCGCCACAGATTTGCAAAAGCTCAAGGCTCAGTTGGCACCAATCACTGCCAGTCCTCAGCTCTTGCATCAGGCGCGTAGTTTGAGCCATGAGTTGGCCTCAGCGGATGCACAGCTTAATGCCGCTGCACTAAGTGTTTCTATCAACTATGTCAAAGGTGCCGCCGGTAAGATTGCGGAAGCCGGGCACGCGCTGAAAGACGGTGCGGTGGTGCAGCGTAGAACAAAAATTGTTCTGGACATCGAAGGCATCGGCCAGATCAGGATCGAACCGGGGGCCTCGCAGGATTTGGCGGATCTGGAAGAAGACGCTAGCGCACTGCGCGCGCAACTGGAAGAGTGTCTGGCAGTGATGGCGGCTGCGGATCTCGATGCGGCGGAGCGCGCGTTGAGCGCCAAAGCAGAGTTAGAAGAGCAGGCGAACATTGCCAACGCTGCCCTGCAGATCCTGGCACCCGATGGTGTTCCGGCGCTGGTGCGTCAATTGCAGTATTTGCAAGATAGTGCCGCAGCCAATGCCTTGCCTGACGAGGACGCGCCGTTCGATGAGCAGGCTTTGAAAGCTGCCGCCGCATCTATCGAGCAGTTCGCGGAAAATTGGCAGAACGAGGCTGACAAGTTCGAGCAATTGACAGGGGCGTACGCTAAACTGGTCAATAAGCTGACCGGGCTGGAAGCGCGGGCGGCAGGCCAGGCCAAACAATTGGAAATCTTGCGGGCGCTGCTTCCGCCAAGCGCAGAAGAACGCCAGACCGGGCACGAAAAACTGCGTGAAATCCTGGCGCAATCCGAGCGTGCCAGCAATAGCGCCCGGCGCGATCTGATCGACTGGCAGGAAAGGGCCGGCGATGAAGCAGCCTATAAGGGGTTGCAAGCGGCCGTCCAGGATGCGCAGCGTGCGAGCGATCAAGCCGCGCGGCAGCTCAATGAGATCAAGCTTGATTTGGCGAAAACTGAAAGTGCATTGCAGACATTGGCCCAGGACGGCGCGCCGGCACTGGTTATCGAACGGCAAGAGATGCTCGAACGTTTGAACAAAAAGGTGGAGCACTATGCGCGCCAGGTCGCCGCCTTGCAGTTGCTTGATGAC
>JAJRRE010000285.1 GCA_024279745.1 Alphaproteobacteria bacterium | reverse complement strand
GCAAGCCGGCGCGCCTTTTTCATAGGGCCCGAGTAGCAGACCGCCCGCTTCCTCGCGCATATACCACGAGCCGTCCGAGCCGCGCAAAACCCCCAGCTCCGGCAGGCCCTGTTTCTTGCGCTGCAGTATTTTCTCATGCGGTTCGGAGACAATGAACTGATGCTGCACGGGAATGACGGGAACATCGAGGCCAATCATGGCGCCGGTCTGCCGGGCGAAATTGCCACTTGCCGACACCACATGCTGCGCAATTATATCGCCCTTGTCGGTGGTTATTTTCCACTCGCCGCTCGGCAATTGAGCAATGGCGGTGACGCAGGTATTGCGCAGCAGTTTGGCGCCGCCAGCCCGCGCGCCCGCCGCCAGCGCCTGGGTCAAATCAGCGGGTTGGATATAGCCATCACCCGGGTGGCGAATGGCGCCGACGAGCCCGTCCTTCACCGCCAGCGGCCAAACCTCCAACACTTGATCAGGCGTTAGAAACTCAACCTCAACCCCGATGGTATTGGCGACACCGGCATATTGGTGAAATTCATCCATCCGGTCCTGGTTGGTCGCCAAGCGAATGTTCGAGACCAATCGCAGCCCCGCATCCATACCCACTTCTTCGCCAAGCCGGTCATACAGCTCGACGGAATATTTATGCAACTGACCAACCGAGTAACTCATATTGAACAAGGGCAACAGACCGGCCGCATGCCAGGTGGAGCCGGACGTTAATTCCTTGCGCTCCAGCAGCACTACATCGTCCCAACCTTTCTTGGTCAGATGATAGGCCGTTGAGACGCCGACAACGCCGCCGCCGATCACAACGACGCGCGCATGGGATTTCAATGACGCCTCCTGGCTGCTCTGGCCCTTGAGCCCCTGATCGCTTTCGCCCTTGGTTTCTCGATCGCTTTTGCTCATGGTTCCTTGGTCGCTTTCGCTCATGTCCTGCTTCCCTGCTGCCGAACCAATCCAGATGTTCAGACCCTTTGCCGATAAAGCCTAATGCCATTTATTGTCTGCGCGCAAGCACCCAATCACGCCAAAAGCAGTTAACAATCAAACTTATTTTTGACCGCCTCGACCGCATGTCGTATCCAATAAAACGCCCGTCGCATTCAGGAAACTCGAGAGAAAAATGATTAAAGCAATTCTATTCGACAAGGACGGAACCATCCTTGATTTCGATGCTACCTGGATTCCTACCATTGCTCATCTGGTGGACGTGGTGTCGGGGCAAGATGAAACCCTCGGCCGCGCTCTTGGCCTTGCCGGCGGCTATGACAAAGAAGGCCGCACCATTGTTTCGGGAAGTTTGTTCGCCTCGGGCAATGCGGCGACTCTGGCGGCGCGCTGGCACCCCCTTCTTCAGGCCGACGCCGACAAGAAAGCAAAGGTTTGCCCGTCCTGCAATGAGCTTGGCCAGAAAATAGACCAAATCTTCACCGCGCAATCGGCCCGCCATATCACACCATTATTCGATGTGGCAGCGCTGTTTGAGCGGTTGCAACAAAGACGCCTTGCGCTCGGCATCGCCAGCTCCGACAGCCAGCAGGGTGTGGACGCCTCGCTTAAAGCACTTGAACTGGAGCAGCTGACAGATTTCAGCTGCGGTTATGACAGCGGTTTTGGCCGCAAGCCGGAGCCGGGGATGGTGCACGGTTTTTGTAGCGCCGTCGGCATTGACGCCAGCGAAACCCTGGTCATCGGCGACAATCGTCATGATCTGGAAATGGGACAACGGGCGGGCGCCGGGCTGTTGGTCGGTGTACTCAGTGGCAACAGCACGGCAGAAGATTTTGTTCCCCTTGCCGACGAGATCCTTGAGTCAGCCGAACAGCTACCGGCACTGCTTTCGCGGCTGAACCTCACCTGACACGCCAGGCCTGCGTGCGTTTGTGCAATCCCATGGTTAGCAGCACATGCAAGATGCGCACGCCGCCGCAGGCAAACAAGATGGTCACACACATGGCGGCGGCTGGCGCGATATCGCCCGCATCGTCCATATTCAGCGCCGCGACAGAAGCCAGCGATGTATCGGTGGAATAAAGGAAGATCACCGCCGACACCGTCGTCATGGCATTGACGAACAGATAAATCGAGATGTCCAAGATCGCGGGCAGGCAGACGGGCACCGTGACGCGCAGGAATGTGCGATGCACCGGCACTTTGAGCGACGCGGAGACTGATTCAAATTCCGGGTCCATCTGCTTCAGTGCCGTCATGGCGGTGAGATGGCTGACCGTATAAAAATGGGTGATGGTCACAATCACCAAAATAGTCATCGTGCCGTAAATGCCGTTAAGCGGGTTGTCCGGGTGATTAAAGAAGAATATATAAGCCAGCCCAAGCACCATGCCCGGAACGGCCATCGGCAGGATCGCCAGGAATTGCACCGCGCCGCGCGCCACCCCAAAGCCTTTTGCCTTCTCCACCATATAAGCGCCGGTAAAGACAATGATGGTACCGAATATGGCGGTATAAAGGGCCATGCGCAGTGAATTGGAGAATGAGCTCCAGCCGCCGCCGTCCATCAGTTCAAAGTCATAGTTGGAAAAGCCGAGCGTCAAATTGTAGGGCCAGAATTTTACCAAGGACGCATAAATCGCCATGCCTAAAATTGACAGAATTATAAAGGCAATGGCGGCGCAATAGGCCAGCATGAGGCCGTCAAACAAGCGGTTTGGCTTTGGCGCATAGGGAACGGCGCCCGACGTCAGTGCCGCCACTTGTTTGCGCTGCACGATGCGGTCGACAATGAACGCCGCGATGGCCGGGAACAACAACACCACGGAAACCACGGCGCCCATTTCAAAATTCTGCTGCCCAATCACTTGCTTGTAGATATCGACGGCCAGCACATTGAACTTGCCGCCAATGATCTTGGGAATGCCAAAATCCGTGATGACCAAAGTGAACACCACAAAGATCGCGCTGATCAATCCATATTTGATGCCCGGCAGAGTAACGGTGAAAAACGTGCGCAAGGTGCTGGTGCGCAGACTAACGGCGGCTTCATAGATGCGCGCATCGGCGGTAGAAAGCGCCACCACCAGGATCATCATGGCATGGGGCAGCGTATAGAACACTTCGCCCATGATAATGCCGATCGGACCATAGATCGTATGCCCGCCAAGCAGCCCCTTGATAATGCCCTGATTGCCAAAGAAATAGACAAAGGAGATTGCAGGCAATAGCGACGGCGCCAAAAGCGGCAATAGGGCAATGGTCTTGAACAGCCCCTTGCCCCACATCTGGCTGCGGGTCAGCGCATAGGCATAGGTGAAGGCAAGGCTGACGGTAATGATCGTGGACACTATGGCAATAAAAAAACTGTTATTGATCGAGTAGAATAAAGCCGGTGTTGAGAAATAGGTGGTGAAATTTGTCAGCCCGATGAAATTGCCGTCATGGTCCTGCATGGATTTGGACAGCATGAAATAAAGCGGCAGCAGCACCGTCAGCACCATCCACAGGCCGACCGCCACGATAAAACCGCGCATGATCCAATCATCCGACGACAGCTTCGATTTAACTTCAGCGCCGCTTACGGGCACAGCTTGGTCTGACATTCTGTTTTAAGCTCTTTTGCTTCGTCTTCGTGCTGTATTCTCAAATCCATCCCAGTCATTATAGTACCGACGTCGCCATAATCTAAATCGCCAATGGCTTGCGCGTTACACGAAACCGTCCCCTCGCCGGTCTTGCTCATAAAGCTGCGGGCTTTGCGAAAACAGTAACGCGCTCAACCGGCAGCTCGATTGTTATGTTCTTGCCCGGTGCCAGATCCATGCGCTGCACCGCATTGATCGAGACGTCCGCCTCCAATTTATTGCCCGCAAGGCTTGCACCACTTAGCTCGGCGCGCCAGAACGAGCCCAGAAATTCCATTTCACCGACCGTGACGTCGATACTGGCGCCCGCGGCCGCTGTATCAGGACGCCCATTCTGGCCCTCACCGCCTAGTCCGCGTGGCACAATGTCTTCCGGCCTGATCGTCAGCACGCCATTGCTACCGATTGGCAATTCATGGGTGCGGCAGGCTATTTCAAGATTGCCAATTTTTACCGCGCGATCACTTGTGATCTGGCACGGGAGCTGGTTCATGGCGCCAATAAAATCGGCAACAAACAGCGTGCGCGGTTCGCGGTACATCTGGGTTGGCGAGCCGACTTGCTCGATCACGCCTTCATTGATCAGCACAATTCGGTCGGCCATGGTCAGCGCTTCCTCCTGGTCATGGGTCACCATAATTGTCGTGACACCCAGCCGGCGCTGCAAATGTTTGATCTCGTGGCGCAGGTAAGTGCGCACTTTAGCATCGAGCGCGCTCAACGGTTCATCCAGCAGCAACAAGCCCGGCGACGTTGCCAAAGCGCGCGCCAGCGCGACCCGTTGTTGTTGCCCGCCAGATAATTGCGCGGGATATTTGCGCCCCTGATCCGGCAGGCCGACAAGTTCCAGCAACTCCGCAACCCGCGTTTTAATCTGGGCGCGCGGCGTCTTCTTGTTGACCAGACCGTAAGAAACATTTTTCTCGACATTGAGATTGGGAAACAGCGCGTAGGACTGAAACACAATACCAAAATCCCGCTCTGCAGCGGGTAGGCCGGAAATATCACGGCCGCCCTGTAGCAGCGTGCCAAAAGTTTGAATATCGAGCCCGGCGATCGCGCGCAGCAATGTTGTCTTGCCGCAGCCCGAAGGCCCCAGGAAACAAACGAACTCACCTTCGGAGATATCGAGCGAAACATCATTCAGCGCTGTGAAACTGCCAAACCTCTTCGTGAGATGTTCAATTTTTAAATATGGTTGAGCGGTCTGATTTGACGTCATTGAGCGCGCGCCTTCTTTCATCGGGCCATCATTAAAAAAGCATTGCGGAGATGATTTTCGCAGCCCGTGAACGCAACAAAGGCAATATGTTCCTGGGCCTGGTTAAAGAACTTCCCCCTCTCGATAGTCTGAGAGGGGGAACAAAATTCTAGAGCCGATCACTTATTTTGGATCAGATTTAGAATCGTAGCGCTTCTGCCATTCGCCAAGAATGCTTTTGCGATTTTTCGCAGCCCAGGCAAAATCGTTCTTGATCATGCGGGACAAGGTTTCCTTGGGGAAATATTTCACCGGCTTGGCAAGACCAGGAATGCCGACAACAGCATAAGCGCCATTATACATTTTCATAGCTGTTTCGCTGATCGACCAATCGGCCAAAACCTTAGCCGCTGCCAGTTTTTTGGTGCCTTTGATAATGCCGGTTGCTTCCATTTCCCAGCCGATGCCTTCACTTGGGATAATAATTTCCAACGGCGCGCCCTTGGCTTTGGACTTGGCACCACGGAACGCAAAGGAAATACCAATTGTGGTTTCACCGGAAGCTGCCAGCTTACACGGCTTGGAACCTGAATGGGTGTAGCGCGAGATGTTTTTGTGCAGCCCGTCCATATATTTCCAGCCGCCGTCTTTGCCGAATATCTGCAACCAGGAGGAGACATCAAGAAAGCCTGTGCCCGATGAATTGGGATTAGGCATAATGACGTGGCCCTTATAAACCGGTTTCAACAGGTC
>JAJRRE010000284.1 GCA_024279745.1 Alphaproteobacteria bacterium | reverse complement strand
TTGATACCAAGTCCATCTTCGGGCTTGAGCAGGGACGTATTTTTTCCGGCCGCGAAGCTAAGCGGCTTAAGCTGATCGATGAAATCGGCGGCGAAGATCAGGCCATTGCGTGGCTGGAGACTAAAGCCAAAAACAAGATTGAGCCGGATCTGGATGTGATTGATTGGAAACCAAAAACTGAGACCGGGCTGAGTTGGCTGGGCGTCGCGAAATCTGCTGCGCAGCTTATTATCGGCTCAAATGGTGCTAATGGGAAACAATTGTTCCACCGGGCGCGGCAAGAAGGCATGATCCCGCTTGACGGACTGGTGTCGGTTTGGCACTTTAAGAATTATTGAGGGAATACAACGGCTTTGCGGCCCGAGTATAGGTATTGTTGTTAAGTCCTGGAGGCCACACTCAAGTGATAAAGTCTGAACTGATTCAGAAAATTGCCAGTTCCAACCCGCATTTATTTCACCGCGATATCGAGCGCATTGTGAATGTGATTTTGGATGAGATCGTCGATGCACTGGCGCGCGGCGACCGGGTTGAACTACGCGGGTTCGGTGCATTTACCGTTAAGCATCGTGGGCCTCGTCAGGGTCGCAACCCGCGCACGGGCGAGACCGTTCCGGTTAAGGAAAAATATGTTCCGTTTTTCAAGACCGGCAAGGATCTGCGCGAACAGCTGAACAAATCTGTCAGCGATACGGCTGAAAGCGCCGCCTAGCGCTATAAGTCAAATCTGCTGGGTCATGAAAGATTAACTCTATTCTCATGGTGTTCATGCGCCGCGCAGCACTATTGTTTAGATGTAGGGACTAGTGTGTGATGGTCGCCTTGAGTAGGGTCCGGGCCTGCGTTGGCCTATTGTTTTCATGGCCATTGTTTTTTGGGCCGTCGTTTGATGCGTTACCAATGCGATAGTTAGATGAGATTGGAGAATGTGAGATGTTAAAGCGCATCTTTTTGTGGCTTCTGACGATCCCGGCGGGATTGTTTCTGGTCGCGCTGGCTGTTGCCAATCGGCATGAGGTGCAGCTTGTGCTGGACCCATTCAATCCGCAAAACCCAGTAATCTCGCAGTCTTTGCCGTTTTACATATTTTTGTTTTCTGCGCTAATTTTAGGCGTGTTTCTTGGCGGCATGGCGACCTGGATGACCCAGAGCAAATGGCGCCAGACCGCGCGTCGGCGCACGCAAGAAGCCATGCGCTGGCAGGCTGAAGCCGATCGGCTGATCAAGGAACGCGATGCGCAGGTTTCTGCTACGCGGCAACTGGGCGCTCCTGCGCGCTAAGCAGGGGGCCGCCAACTATCTATTTGGCCCTGCCGGTTATAATGCGCGCCTTGGCTGAGGGCGGATGACGCGCAGGGTTGATCCCAAAGTGACATACTGCTGGTCCCAAAGGGACATGCCAATGCATGTATTCAATGAAGCCGATATCGATACGGCGCTTTCCTATCCCGCGCTGATCGATGTGCTGGCCGATGCGTTTCGCAGCGAGATCATAGCACCATCGCGCCATCATCATGATATCGCGCTTCCCGGCCGTCCTGATGCGGCGCTATTGTTGATGCCCGCCTGGCAGACCGCCGGGGCCGGCCTGTCCGCTCAGGCCATAGGTGCAAGCGAAGCGCAAGCCGAAGGCTTTATCGGCATTAAAACCATCGCGGTTGTTCCCGATAACGGCGCGCGTGGCCTCGCCGCTGTGCAGGGGTCTTATCTGTTGTTGTCGAGTTTAACCGGTCAACCACTCGCCATGATGGATGCACCGCGCCTGACCAATTGGCGTACGGCGGCAGTCTCGGCGCTGGCCTCGCGGTATCTGTCGCGCCCGAATAGCTCAAAGCTTCTTATGGTTGGTGCTGGCGGGCTGGCGCCGTTTCTCATTCGCGCTCATGCCAGCGTGCGCCCGATCACCCATGTCACGATCTGGAACCGCACCAGTGCGGCGGCGCACGCTTGCGCGAGCGCCTTGAGCGACGAAGTGTTCGCGGTTGATGTGACCGAGGATCTGGAGGCCGCTGTCCGCAAAGCCGACATTATCAGCGTTGCAACATTGTCGGCTGAGCCGCTCATTCATGGCGCCTGGTTGCAGCCGGGTGTACATCTCGACACAGTTGGTGCGTTTCGCCCGGACATGCGCGAGACCGATGACGACGTGCTACGCCGCGCGCGACTGTTCGTTGATACGCGCGCTGGCGCTTTGAGCGAGGCGGGCGATATCGTGCAGCCCCTCAATGCAGGCGTTATTACCAAAGACGCGATCATCGCCGATCTGTTTGATCTCACTGCGGGGCGGGCAACCGGGCGCAGCGGCGCCAGCGGGCACAGCGGCGCCAGCGGGCACAGCGGCGCCAGCGGGCACAGCGGCACCAGCGGACGCAGCGGCACCAGCGGACGCAGCGATGACAATGAGATCACCTATTTCAAATCTGTCGGCGCGTCCCTGGAAGACCTGGCGACGGCAATTGCAATCTATGAAGGTCCCGCCTGAGGCGGCGCCATATTTGTAACGGACGCCCGAACTGTTCTTTAGTATTTTTGCTTCTTTCGTCCATTGGACAATTCTTGCAGTAAAAAGGTACTTACATATGCCGATAGAAAACTGGTTTGCTTTTGTGCTGGCGTCATTTGCAGTCATTGCCATACCCGGGCCGACGATTTTACTGGTGATTGCCTATTCGTTATCGCAAGGCAAGCGGGCAGCCACCGCCATTGTCGCAGGTGTCGGTCTTGGCGACCTCACGGCAGTTACCGGGACCATGTTGGGGCTTGGTGCTGTGTTGTCTGCGTCGGCTGAGCTGTTTTTGATTTTAAAATGGATCGGCGCCGCCTATCTTGTATTTCTTGGCGTTAAACTATGGCGCAGCCCTGTGCCGGAATTATCCGATGATGACGTTGCCGATCAGCCGGCGGGGAAGATGTTTTTGCATACCTATGCGGTGACGGCGCTCAATCCCAAAGGCTTTGTTTTTCTGGTCGCCTTCTTGCCCCAGTTTCTCGATCCTAGCTCACCATTGCCGCTGCAAATGACGATACTTGGCGCTACTTTTGTCGCAGTTGGCGTTGCCTGTGCCAGCTCGTATGCCTATCTGGCGACAAGCGCCCGGCAAAAAATGCGCAAGCCTTCATTGCGGCGCGCGATCAACCGGACTGGCGGCACATTGCTGATTGGTGCTGGCGTGATCGCCGCCTTTTGGCGCCGTTCACCGGCTTGATATCGAGGAGGTCGCGGCGGCATCTGGCTGGCGAGCCTGCGGCGGGTGTGAACGGGGCTGGGTCTCAATTTAAGACGCCGATCATGCACATCGAATTTTGGGCCCAGCCTCTCATATTATTACACGCGCTTTTTCACGTCTTCGGAAAAGGCTTCATAAGTGCGCAGCGGCGTCACAGTAATCTGCACATGCTGGCCATGCAATTTCATGATCGGCAGGTCCATCAAAATCGCGTCCAGTGTGTCGGGGCTGTCCACATCCACAACGGCCAGCACGCGGCGCTGACCAACCGCTTTCCACAAATCGACCACCACCCCGGCTTTCTTCGCGCCCAGTGCCGCGTCGGCTTCTTCCGCCCAGATTTTGAACAGATCCTTTTGCTCCATAGTGGCGGGATATTCGACTTTGAAATCCAGATGATACAGCATGATGGGGGTCCCTCGCGTTGCGTGTTCTGTGTGTTACTTGTGATGTGATTATTATAGTGAAGGGTATTGGCAAACGTTTTGCGTGATCGGTGCTTGCAAACTTAGCGATAGCGGCCATGGCGTTGCAATAGTTCTATCTGATAGCCGTCCGGGTCGGCGACAAAGAAAAATTTGGCCATCAGGGCGCCGTCTCGTTCAAATTCAACAATCTTGCGCGGCGCCAGACCGGCAGCCTCAAAGCGTTTGTGCTCGGCTTCCAGATC
>JAJRRE010000283.1 GCA_024279745.1 Alphaproteobacteria bacterium | reverse complement strand
TTAGCGTGTTACCTGAGATGGAGCAGACCCCGCCGCCCGCCGTTACGGCAAAACTGACTACGCCAGTGCCGGAGCCGCCGGTTGTACCAAGCGTCGACGTGCCGCCAAAGGCAATGGATGCTGGCGACGCGGATGACAGCAGCGCTGTCTGGGCTGCCGGAGCGGCGATTACATCGACGGTACTTGTTGCTACCGCGAAATTTGTGTCTGCTGCTTTGGTTGCCGTCACGGTGCAAGTGCCGACACCGATACCGCTCAGCGTGTTGCCTGAGATGGAGCAGACCCCGCCGCCCGCCGTTACGGCATATGTAACCGCGCCGGTGCCGGAGCCGCCCGTTGTCGATAAGGCCGTTGTGCCGCCAAAGGTAATGGATGCTGGCGCCGCAGACAGCGTAAGGGCGGACTGGCCAGCCTTATTTATGTCGAAAGAGACCTTGGTGCTGGTCAGCAAATAATTCTTGTCTCCGCCATTAATCACGACGATTGAGCAAATTCCAGGAGCATTCAAAATTGCGGTTTTCCCTGAGGCGCCCACTGTCGTACAGGTTTTAGTTGTTAGCGAGCGGAAATAGAATGGCAGGCCAGAGCTGTTGGTTGCGCTGAATGTAATGATTTTTCCAGGAGAAAATACCTGCGCTCCTGGATTAGTGAAGGAGATGGTTTGCGGAGCCTTGAAAATAGTAAACTGCGTGGCAATGGAGACGGGTTGAAAACGGGTGTTACCTGACTGCTGCGCCGTTATCTGGCAGATGCCGGCTGACTGCACGGCAAGTGTCGAACCATTGATGGTACAAACACCCGTTGACGTCGTTGAGAATATCACCGGTAGCCCCGAGCTCACGCTCGCACTCAGTACAATGGTTTCGCCAGGCACATAGGCCCGATCCTTTGGCGCCGTGAAAGAAATGGTTTGCGTAACCTTGGCGACCGTAATGTTAACGCTGGCGGTGACCGCAGCGCTGTGGTTGGTATCTGCGGCCTTGGTCGCGGTGACTGTGCACACCCCAACGCCGGTTCCGGTCACGACACCCCTCGAAAGCGTACAAAATGTTGAGCCCGCTGTGAGCGCATAGCTGAGCGCGCCTGTGCCTGAGCCACCAGTTGTCGATAGTGTCGTTGTGCCGCCCGGGGCGATGCTGGCAGGGGAGGCTGTGACGCTCAGTGGTGCCTGACTGGCTTTGGTGATGTTAAAAGCGACAATCGCGTTGGTTGCAGAATAATTTTGATTGCCGGGGCTTGAAGCATATAAATTGCATCTTCCCACATTTGTCATGATTGCCGTGCTGCCTGAAACGGCACAGAATTTGGGCGTGGCTGTTATGATTGCAACTGGCAGGCCCGAGCTGGCACTGGGATTCAGCGCTATGGTTCCGCCGGCCACGAAGGGACGACTGGCTGGCACGGGGAAAGAGATGAACTGTGAGGCTTTGGCGACAATGACGTCAAGTTTCGCCTTGGCCGCCAGGAAATTTGCATCTGCTGCTTTGGTGGCGGTGATAGTACAGGTGCCAACGCCGGTGGCGTTGAGCGTGTTGCCAGACAATGAGCAGAACGAACTGCCCGCGCTTATCACATAACTAACTGCGCCCGCGCCGGATCCGCCCGTGGCCGACAAAGTGGTTGTGCCGCCAAAAGCAATAACCGTGGGAGATGCGACAAGATTGAGCGGCGCCTGGTTTGATTTGTTAATGTCGAACGTTACTCGACTGCTGGCCCTTAAGTAGGTCGCGCTCCCATAGTTGGAAGCCTCAACGGCGCAGCTACCGATACTTTCCATGATCGCCGTGGAGCCGGAAATCGTACAGACACTGCTGGATAGTGTTTTGAAAGTTACAGCCAATCCCCTGTTACTTGTTGCGGTCAGTGCAATGGTCTTTCCAGGGGAAAACTCTGCGGTCCTGGATTGGTGAACGTAATCGTTTGATCGGCTGTAACTATTCTAAATCCGGCTATGCTTTGTACAGAATTATAGGATGAATTTCCTGCCTGACTCGCTGTGACATAGCAAAAACCGGTCGTTTTGATGGTAAGTATATTGCCGCGAACGGTGCAAACTCTCGTTGAATAACTTGGAGTAGAAAACGTTACCGGCAGACCGGAACTTGCGCGTGCGCTCAGCGTGATGGTTTCTCCAGCAGTAAATATCCGATCCGCTGGCCGCGTGAAGAAAATGGTCTGTGACGCCCCCAGGATTAAAACCGAACCTGTTCGGGTAACCGGCAAATAATTGGCGCCGCCGTCCTGAAACGCGCTGATTGAGCAGGACCCGGCTCCGTTTACAATCAAATTGCCGGCATTGATCGAGCAGACATTGGGCGGAGTAGCAGTGACAGCCACCGGCAAACCACTTGATGAATTGATATTCAGGGGGATGCTCTTACCAGGTGCAAATGTTATCGCGTCGGTCGGCAGACCTGAAATTGTTTGCGGAGCACGCACCACCTGGTAGGAGACGATCCGGCTCCCATGGTTGATCTTATTATTCGTACTTCGGAATTGCACCTGAAGTGTTTTTGTCCCCAGCGTGAAACCGCGCGGCGTTGTCAACTGACCAGAGTAAGCACCGTTCGCCGAATTGAAGCTGGCGCCGGCTACCAGGCTCCCCATGATCAGGTTCACGTTGCCCGTCATTGTGCCGACATTGGCACAGCCTGTTAATTCTTTTGCTATGGTTCCGGTGATCGTTATGGTCTGCGTTCTGGTGGATGAATAGGCTTGGCTTGCCGGCGTTAAAATTACACCAATCCTTGGATTGCAGACTGCCCAGGCGCTGCTGGTTGAGGCGATGGACAGAACCGCAAATGCTAACAGTCTGCACAAGGCGCCGATCAGAGAAAAAGCGCGCTGGCCTGTTAAGTTTCTGTTAATAACATTGCGCGCGCCGTTGCGTTTATTGAGTTCACGTTTCATTGTCATAGTAAAAGCTGCCCACCCCAGAGGAAATTCAATCCGTAAATCGCACCGTCGGTGATTCGGCAGGCGCTTGTCATATGCTGGATATGATATGGTCGGGCGTTTATTTGACCTGCTATGGTATTTGTGATTCGATCCCCTCCCCTTCATTATTTCTTAACGAGATCAAACAAATAGCGATGAGTGATTCGCCCGACAACGACGCCGATCTGCAAATCGTTGCCGACAGCTTTCGCGTCGTCTCCGACAGCTCCGCCTGGGATAAACTGGTCCTGTCCTGGGATAATAAAGTTGCGCTGGCAGGCTATGGGCAAAACCTTCTGAATAACGAGCAAACGTTGCAGGCGCATTACTCGGTCGTCTCAAATCTGCTGCGCAAGGTCGGCTTGCCAACGGCGCAGGACCCCATCGATTCCACGGTTGCTGCCGTCAAGGAACCGGCCATGGTCGTCTCATCGACCCACCGTGTGGTTGCGGTTAATGCTGCCGGGCGTGAAACTTTCGGCGTCGCGCAAGGGCAAAGTGCAACGCTTGGCTGGCTGTCCCCTGGCGACCGCGATGCCTTCCGCGATTGTATCAGCGCGCCGCGCCAGGTGCCCAATCATCACTATCGAATTTTCCAAACGTTGGGCGCCGACAGTGAGCCGGGCTTTGCCGAAGTTTATCCGATCGAAGTTCCAGGCATTGATGGCCAGTTCAGCGCGGTTCGCGAATTGGCGATGTGTTGGGCGCCGCGAATGGACAATATTCTGAGTGAAGCCTTCGCGCTGACCCGGGCCGAAGTCGATATCGCCCGACTGCTCTTCCTGCACGCCGATGTCGACCGGATCGCCAGCACACGAAGCGTCGGCGCCGGTACGGTACGCTTGCAGCTCAGCCAGATTTTCGTGAAAACTGAAACCAGGAGCCAAGTCGAACTCATCCGTTTGCTTGTTCTGCTTTCCTCGCGTTTGTCGGATAAAGTCAAGAATGAGCCGCTGAGCTGGTCCGATCCGTTTGAGAGAGAAAAGATCCTGAAGCGCACGGATGGGCGGCGGCTGGCCTATAGCTGGCTGGGCGATCCTGCCGGGAAGCCGGCATTGTTTTTGCCGGGCATCGCCAATGGCTATCTTTACCCCGATGACTTTGAAGCGACCCTAAAGTCACGCGGCGTCAAGCTCTACGTTATGACACGGCCCGGCAGCGGCAATTCCGACGCCGACCCTGCGCTCACAGCGCTGCAAGATCATGTTGGATCGGTTCTGCATTTGTGCAGGACGTTAAATTTGCAGAACGTCACAGCGGTGGGTATTCATGCCGGTGTGATCCCGCTTACCGCCATTGCCGCGCTTCCCGACAATCCATTTTCGGCAATTGTCGCGATAGGGCGGTTCTTGCCACCTGATGACAAATATTTCCTGCGCATTGCCAAAACCCCGCGCACGCTGCTTTGGCTCACTTTCAACGCGCCCTGGGCTACGGAAATTATTGGCCAGTTAGCCTGGCGCAACATCCTGCAGCATGGGGCCGACTGGTATGTCGAGCGGGCGTATCGCGATATGCCATTTGATTATGCAACGACCAAGCAGGGGGAAATATCCTCTCTCCTGCGCAATGCCTGCGCCTATACCTTTTTGCAAGGGCACCAGATCTTTTTCAACGACATGTCATTGCGCGGGAACGATGTGCGCGATTATCTGCCAAAGCTGAAAATTCCTTTCCACTGGCTGCTTGGCGCTGTCGATGTCTATGGCACGTCTCCCAATCGCGCCGCCCATTTCGACGAGAGCGATATCCAAGCGCTGCTGGCGCTCAACCCGCAAACCACATTGAACAAGATCGCCGATGCTGGCGAGTTGATGCCATATCAAAGGCCGGCATTGGTCGCGAACAGAATTGCAGATGCTGTTTTGAGATATGCAGAATAGTACGTCATTTCCCCGACAACCGGCGGTTCATCTTTCCCGATTGCCATTTATCGCCTGATGGCAGTGATGCTCGTAACCGGAAATTTGAATATGATCAACATCAGATGCCGTCACATCTGATGGAGGTCGTTTGATCGTCGTGCAAATGGTCGGCTCCCAAAAGTCGTTTTTATCTGGCGGTGGTTTCGGCGCCGACGCATCGGTTACGTCTGTTGACCTGAGACCCAACTTCCCTCCAGTTATAACGAGAGTCCTTGGGGTTGATATTGTCTGTTCGTGGTCGTGATGGCAAGGCTTATGGCATGGTCTCTAAACTCCTCAGGTGTTTTGTTGGCGAGGGACGAATGCGGCCGCGCCTGGTTATAATCATCGCGCCAGGCTGCCAGCAGAG
>JAJRRE010000282.1 GCA_024279745.1 Alphaproteobacteria bacterium | reverse complement strand
ATTGCCCGGCGCGTGTCTTCAGCCAGGAGGTATTCATGAAATCAAGCCTGTGAAGGAGGGGGATTGGCTGTGCAATCATGTTGCTGCTTTTGGCTTTTTATTGCGTTTATTGCGGCGCCGTTTGTTGGCCTTGCAAAATGCGGACGAGCAAAGAACATGTGAAATTATATCCCGCTCAAATCTATCCCACTCAAGGGGAATGGAAAAGGAGGGCAAGGATCGGCGCCAGAACACACATGCGCCAGTTTTATTGTGTTGGTCGCCTCGCCTAGAACTAGAGCTTGGCAATTTGTATGGCCCCGGCCTGCAGGGGCTTGGCTTTGATTTATCATCGGTGATTATCGCTACACCGCAAACAATCCAGGATCAGCTTTGGGTCATGGAGGAGGGGCTGAACAGCGGCGCCCTGGCTGGCGTGGTGGGTCTTATTGACGATGTGGGATTAACGCCGGCGCGCCGTTTATCCTTGGCGGCAAGAGCTCATGGAACGCCTTGCTTGCTGTTAACCCATCCCCGCAAACCCGCTATTGGGCCGGCATTAACCCGCTGGCGGATAGGGCCGGCGCCCAGTGTGCGTTCAAACAATGCGCTTTCAAAAAGCGTTCTTGCAAAACATGAACTTGGTGAAATGGTGCTTCAGGCACAGACGCCGATACAGACACCGATATCGGCAAAGGCTCGCTTTACGCTTCGACTTGAGCGCTGTCGCTATGGTGCCAAAGCCCGTTCGGCTGGGAGCGCGCATTCGGCTGGGAACATTGGGCCTGACCACCCTGCTGGTCAAACTCAAAATATTGTGGAGTGGTCCGATGAGGCGAATTGTTTCTATCTGGCTGCCGGACTGGCCAATCGAGCGGCTGATACGTCAGTGCAAGAAGAACGCGGAATACGACGCCAAAGCGGCCAAGCTGATCCATCTGGCGCAGGCCCTTCCGTTTGTTCTGGTCGCGCAAACAGCCCATGGCCTGGCGATTACGGCAACAAATGCGCGCGCGCGTCATGAGGGCATTCGGGTCCATATGGCTTTGGCTGATGCGCGTGCCATTTTGCCGTCGTTGCAAACAGCACCAGCGCGAGAGGCAGAAGATCGCGAGGGGCTGGAGCGGTTGGCCCGGTGGTGTGGGCGCTATGGACCGGCCCGAAATGTGGATGGCGCTTCGCGGATCTGGATCGATGTTACAGGGACCGCCCCTTTATTTGCGATTGGCGCGGCGCAGGAGGACGTTGCTATTGCCCATCTGGCAGATATTGCAACTGGATCTTGTGTTGGTGATGGGGCACGGCAGAGTTATGAGGAACGGTTGATGCTGGCCGATATGACACGCAGGTTGCGCCAGTTTGGTTTAAGCCCAATGATCGCGCTCGCCGATACGTTAGGAGCCGCTCATGCTTTGGCCGGTTATGGAATTAAGACGGGAAAAAGCAGCGTCATTGCGCCGTTGAATACGGGGCGTGAAGCTCTTGCTGGTTTACCGGTAGAGGGATTGCGGCTTGACGCGTCGGCGGTGTTGTTACTGAAGCGGCTGGGCTTGCGCCGCATCGGCCAGCTTTATGACATTCCGCGCCAGAGCTTGGAACGACGATTTTGTAATGCTGCCTCGCGGTCCAGATCCGCTGGCGGCAGCGGGCCGGGGCGAACAGCCAAGACAAAGAGCATTGAGATAAGCCAAGCAGTTCTATGGCGTCTTGATCAGGCCTTTGGTCTGATCGGCGAGCCGCGCGCGCCTTTGGTTGAACCGGCTTGCTTTACTGTGCGCCGCGACTACCCTGACGTGCTGATTTCTTCTGAAGCACTGGTCAATGAGATTGAGCGTCTCATAGGCGAGCTTACCCACCAGCTGGCTGCTGCCGGCAAAGGTGCCCGGCGGCTGTTTCTAACCGTTTATCGCGCCGATGGTACCCACAGCCAGATTGTGATTGGAACCAGTTTTCCAAGTCGTGACCCAGCCCATCTCATGCGTCTGATCAAAGAGAAAATAGAGACGCTGGATGCCGGTTTTGGCGTCGATGTTTTGTTATTATCGGCACTTGAGGTTGAGCCGCTAAACGATGAACAAAGCATATTGGCGGCTGTTGCTTCTCCATCAGGCTGGCCAGCGTCTTTCGGTGTGCCGTCATCGTCTGATCTGGTAGCAGGGGCGCTAGCGAAGGGCCGGGCAAGGTCCGATTATAACGGGCCCGAGGGTATCGCCCCCTTGCTCGACACATTGACCAACCGCATAGGCAATTCTCGTATCTTTTCGCTCAAATTGCTAGCCAGTCATATTCCAGAGCGGCGGCAAATTCAGCACTCGGCATCATATGGTTTGTCGCCTGATGCGGGTCAGGGTGAGGCGGAGTATGAAATTAGAGCAGCTGATCGGTTCTCACAGTCCTATTCATTTACGCAGCCCGATTTGTCTTTACGGCCTTGTTTGCTGCTGTCCCGGCCAGAGCCGGTCTTGGTTATTGCAACACTTGACGATGGCCCGCCCGCGCAATTTGTCTGGCGGTGCATGACCCGCCGGATTGTTAAAGCCGCGGGACCAGAACGGATCAGTGCCGAATGGTGGCGGCATTTACCCGGTAGTGTTGAAGACAGCCATGAGGCGTACGTCGAAGTTAGGGATCAAAGTATTGGCGCTGATGGACCGCCCAGTAATCAAGTTGCACAATCAGATTTTATGTCCTTGAGCGATGGGACGCTGCGCGATTACTATCATGTCCAGGATCAGCAGGGGGGGCGCTATTGGCTATTTCGGTATTGGAGCTCGCAAGCGGAGTGCGCGCAAGTTAGTAGAGCGAAGTTGCCACGCTGGTATGTGCATGGGGTGTTTGCATGAGCGTAGCAATCCCCAGTGTCCCCGCTTATGCGGAACTGCAGGTTACAACCAATTTTTCTTTTCTGCGCGGGGCGTCTCATGCCGGTGAGCTGGTGGCCCGAGCCAAGGCACTGGGATTGAATGCCCTTGCGATTACCGACCGCAATACGCTTGCCGGGGTGGTGCGGGCTCATGCAGCGGCAAAGGCGGCCGATCTGAAATTAATCGTCGGCGCCCGGCTTGATCTGCAAGATGCGCCCAGCCTACTTTGCCTGCCCACGGACCGCGCCGCTTATGGGCGTCTCAGCGCCTTGTTATCGCTGGGTCAGCGGCGAGCGCAGAAAGGCCAATGCACGCTTTATCTGGATGATGTCTGTGCCCAGGAAGCTGGACAGGGGCAAAATTTCATTATTCTGGCGCCGGCAGACTTGAATCACAGCGGCGGTGGCGGTGATCAGACAGGCTTTACCGCAAAACTGCGCCATATCCGGCACATGTTACCAAAGGCCGCCGTCTACCTTGCCGCATCGCCT
>JAJRRE010000281.1 GCA_024279745.1 Alphaproteobacteria bacterium | reverse complement strand
CGCTGCACAGGCTGGTCTGAGCCTTATTGGTGCTGACGGTAACGCCCGCTCCTCCGACCCCACTCAGGCGGCAGAAGAATTGGCGCTGGCAGCAGAGCGGCTATTGATGACAAATACTGCCAATATGCGAGCCATTCAGCTCGCCCCTCTGAAAGAAAATGTCGGCAGGGTTTCGCGCAATATAGGTGCTGTGTCTTCTGACGTCACAACTTTGAACAGCCGTGTTGACAAACTAGCGCCTGAAGTCACGACATTGAACCAACGCATTGACAAACTGCTGCCCGGCGCCAGAGACAAACTTGAACGCTGGACCCGGCGCAACGCCGTTTTCTTTGCAGCGGCTGCAATATTTCGCAGCCCAAAAGCCGCCTCGGCTAAACTGAACCAATTGTCAGGCACGCTTAAAGATACAAATTTGTTGCTGCGTATCATTGGCTATACAGATGCCAAGGGCACCCAGGTTAGCAATGCACCGCTTGCATTGGCGCGGGCCAAAAAAGTGCGTAACGAACTGATTGCGCGCGGCGTACCGGCCCAGCAGCTGACAGTCGTCGGGAGAATTCATGGGCCCGACCTTGGAGCGAAATCTGGAGACAACAGTGTCAATCGGCGTGTCGAATTTGAGATCGGCTTCGATGGAGAAAGAGCGGCAGGTCGATGAGTTCCCATAAAGTCATGCTGCTAGGCGAAATCGGCGTGGGTAAAACGTCTCTTGTTCGCCGCCTCATCGACGACAAATTTGCTACCGATTACGGCCCGACAACGGGTGTCGATCTGTACCATTATAATTGCCCGGCCGATCCGCCGGATCTGCCTGAAGACACGTCGCTCGTTATTTGGGATACCGATGGTGATTTTGGCGAGAATATTTTTCGCCACGCTTACATTACCGGCGCCGCCGCCGCCCTGATCGTCGGTGATGCTTCCCGGCCCCACACTTTTGAGACCATGCTGGCACTGGCGGATGGGTTTGAAGCCTCGCTGCCAGGGCGCCCCTTCTCTCTTGTGATCAACAAACTTGACTTAATCACTGACGATACCCCCCTCATCCTTCCCGAAGCCTTGGCAAATTCTGACCGATTATTTCGCTCAAGCGCCAAGACGGGAGCGAACGTGAAATTGGCTTTTGATGACACAGCAGCGACAATCCTTCGACGTGGGCTCTGAGCCCGGCACGCCAAGCGCGGATATGCTGGCCGAGATAACCGTCTATCTGGCGAAGCGCGATCTCTACGGCCTTGTGTGGTGCGACGAAACGCTGACCACAACCCATATCTTTGGCAAGCTGGCCGAGTTCATTCCGCTCGGTTCGGACATCATTCAGTCGCTGCTGCCGTTAATGGGATTTGAAGAACAGATTACTGCACTGCGCCGCCATCCCGACAATACGGTTCAACTTCCGAATATTTCAATTCGCCATGCCGGCGGTACGTCGCCGCGTATGAACATTAATGTTTACTGGATTCCCAAACGGAAACTTTACGTCATTGTTCTGACCAAGGTATTGCGCCGCTCCGATCTTGAGCTGGAGCTGACCAATCAAATCCGCGCCAAACGCATTGCCGAGCGCAATCTAGCGGAGAAATCGAAAGAGCTGCAACGGGCGAACCGCGAGCTTAGCCTTGCCAATGGCGATCTGGAAGAATTTGCCTATGTGATTTCCCATGACCTCAAGGCGCCGTTGCGCGCGCTTAAATATTTGTCCGGCGATCTTCAGCTATCTGTGACATCAATGGATGCGCAAGCGGCAAACGCGCAAGTTTTGCAATTGCAAAACCAGACCCAACGTATGTCGTCGATGCTGATGGGCCTGTTTGAATATGCCAGCCTGGGCCGCAAACAGGACGCGATACAAAGAGTTAATACGGCGACCCTGATCTCGCAAATCGTCAACTCGCTGGACAGCATCCCCGGTATGAAGATTTCCATCGATGGGCATTGGCCTGTACTTAATACCTTGGAACAGCCGCTCGATCTTGTGCTGCGCAACCTGATTGAAAACGCGCTGAAACATCATGACCGCCACACCGGCCGTATCGATATCAGTGCCCAAGATGCAGGAGAGTTTTGGCGCATAGATATCAAGGACGATGGCCCAGGAATTCCCGAAGATTATAAAGAGGCGGTATTCAGGACCTTCCAAAAAGTCCATAGTGACGATAATGTTGAAAATAGCGGCGTTGGTCTGGCTTTGGTCAAAAAGTCAGTTGAAACGATTGGCGGTACGGTGGAGCTGCTGTCCAACCCATCGATAAGCCGAGGATCGATATTTCGTATCATGTGGCCGCAATGTATGAGTACTTAGGTGGATAGTTTAATGGGGCTCAGCTCGTTTTCAACGCATGCGCCCCAAAACCGATCTTGCAGTGATGCGGCAAAGCCCTTTAGATGCCGCGTGCAGACCCCGGCGTTCGTGACACCAACATCATGCGCATAGCAACTTTGTTGGCATTTGGCTCTGTTGGCATTTTTGCCCTCCTGGAGCTTAGAAATGCCGCAGTT
>JAJRRE010000280.1 GCA_024279745.1 Alphaproteobacteria bacterium | reverse complement strand
CGATGGCCGCTGGCGTTTGCCGATTAAAAAAGCGCAAGTGGATCAGCGTTATCTCAAAATGCTGATGGCCTATGAGGATCGGCGCTTCTACGATCATCACGGTATAGACCCATTGGCGGTTATTCGCGCCGGGCTGTTGCTTGTGCGTCATGGCCGGCTGGTGTCGGGTGCCTCAACCCTGACCATGCAGGCTGCCCGGCTGCTCGACGGCGTACATGAGCGCACATTGGCGGGAAAAATCCGGCAAATGATCCGCGCCTTTCAGCTGGAACAGCGCTTAAGCAAGACCCAGATCATGGAGCTATATCTCAAATTGGCGCCGATGGGCGGCAACATTGAAGGCGTGCGCGCTGCCTCGCTGGCCTATTTCGGCAAAGAGCCAAAACGCCTATCGATTGGCGAAGCGGCACTGTTGGTCGCGATCCCGCAATCGCCCGCCGCGCGTCGCCCGGACCGTCATTGGAGACGTGCAAAACGCGCACGCAACCGGGTCTTGCTGCGCATTGCCGGCGAAGGCGTCATTAGCCTGGCCGAAGCTCGCCGGGCCATGTCCGAACCTGTGCCGCGCGCGCGCAAAGCCTTTCCCCTGTTTGCGCCGCATTTATCGGAGCGCGAACGAGGGGCGGCGCCGCGCCAAAGCATTCACCGCCTGACCATCGACCGCGATGTTCAAATGAAGCTGGAGAAGCTGGCCTTTGAGCATGTGCAAAATCTGGGCGCGCGGCTGTCGGCGGCCTTGCTGGTAGTTGATCATCGCAATGGCCAGATCCTGGCCCATGTTGGCGCGGCGGATTATCTCAATAAGCAGCGGTTTGGCGGTATTGATATGGTGCGCGCGACCCGCTCGCCCGGCTCGACCCTGAAACCCTTTATCTACGGCCTTGCCTTTGATGCCGGGCTGGCTCACCCGGACACACTGATTGAAGATCGCGCGGTTCGGTACGGCTCCTATGCGCCGAAAAACTTCGATAAAAAATTTCACGGTACGGTCACGGTGCGCACGGCGTTGGCGCAGTCCTTGAACATTCCGGCGGTCAAGCTGCTGCATGGTGTCGGGCCGTCGCGGTTGATCGCGCGCTTTAAGGGCCTAGGCACCTTGTCGCCGTTGCCTGCCAGCACACAGCCGACATTGGCGCTGGCTCTTGGCGGCGTTGGCTTGAAGCTGTCGGATCTGGCCGCGCTCTATGCGGCGTTGGCACAAGGCGGCAAGCCGGTACAGTTGAGTTTTAGGCGCGGTGCAGCGCCGACGTCCACCGGGTTAGCGATTGGCTCAAAAGCGCCTAAGGCGAGTGGCAAAGGCGGTAAAGGCGCGAGCCTCCTGGCTGTTGATCGGCGTGTTCGGCGGTTGATGTCGCCGGTCGCCGCCTGGTATGTCACCGATATCTTGAAGGACGCGCCGCCGCCGGTTGCGGCACGCAAAGGCTTGATCGCGTATAAAACCGGCACGTCTTATGGCTTTCGCGATGCCTGGGCGGCGGGCTATGACGGACGCTATACCATTGTTGCCTGGGTTGGGCGTCCCGACGGCGCCTCGACGCCGAACCTGACGGGCCGGATTGCCGCTGCGCCATTGTTGTTCGATGCGTTTTCACGGGTGAACGCCAAGCGCGCTCCTTTCCGCAAGACCCCGAAGGGTGTGATCATGGCCAAGGGCGGGGATTTGCCGCCACCGTTGAAACGGTATTCGCGCGGTGGTGACTTTGCCGATGCGGGCGCCGATCAAGGACCGTTTAAGCAGGCCAAATTGCGCATTGCCTTTCCGCCCGACCGGGTTGATCTGGACCTGGAATTTGAGCGCGCGGTGCAGCGCGGCGACAATGGTGCTGGCACGAATAAAACCGAGGCAGAACGCGCCGCGCCAATCATTCTCAAAGCGCAAGGCGGGGCACTGCCACTGACCTGGCTCGTTAACGGCAGGCCGATCAAATCTTCCGCCCATCGGCGCAGCACGTTGTTTACGCCGCAGGGGCGCGGTTTTGTCAAACTGTCGGTCATTGACGCCAAAGGCCGCGTTGACCGGGTCACTGTGCGCTTTCGTTGAATTGTCGGGTTAAGGATCTTCTCACAGGCTGCCTCAACACAAGGCTTCCGCCTCACACGATCAATGTATTGCTACATCAATGTCCTGCTGCGAGCTGTTTCATTGTCCCGACCAATTTGCCGGATCGACATAAAGGCCGAACCAGATCGACCACAGGCCCAGGACGATAAAGCTCGCGCCGAGCAGCCAATTTAGACGTTTCAATCGAGCGCCAAGGGACTGTAGTCCTCCCGCCAGTTTTGGGATAATTGCAAAGGCGAGCAGCGGCGCCGACAGAAAAAATCCAAAAACAAACATCATCGTAAAACCGGTCAGCGCCGTGCCGGTGGTGGCGGCAACGCCGAGCAGGGCAAACAGGATGGGAGCGGCGCAAGCGGGAATATTAAGACCGAAGGCAAGACCAAGGACGGCGGGATGGCGGGCGCGTTTCCACGCATTAGGCGCCAGATCAAGCCGCTTTTTGAATGTGTTTGCCCCGCCAAACATAAACGCCAACCCAATGATGAGATAAATCGAACCGAACGCCAGCCACAGGCCGGTTTGCAAGCCTATGAGGGCGTGCCCGGCATACGCAATCACGGCGCCGAACAGGCCGGCAATGACAGCGCGGGTTAGAATAAAGATCAACACGGCACTGATTTTCTGCGGCTTTGAACGCTCGTTCTGGGTGTCGAGAAACATCAGATGACCGCCGACGGTACACGGCTCGATAAAGCCAAGTAGTCCCAAACCAATGGGCAACGTAATTAGAGTGTGAAATGACAGCTCCATTAATCCCGCTTTCTTATTTCTGGACGGCAAAAGCTAAACTGTAACCTTGCGGGAAGGTCAAGCCGTTCTGGTGGTGATATGAGCGGAGATGGCGTTCCGATGGCAAGCGGCTCATTCTTTATTTGGGGGGCTTTAATGGGCCCAATGATCGCTGATGGCTACTAAAGTCTGATGGATGGCGGCCCGGCGCGGCAGCAACCGAATTGGCGCCAAAGCTGTTTCAGAGGGCCTACAAGCTTCCGTTTAACCGGCTAATTGTCCACAAAAGAACAATTATTCCACTACCCAAGTGTCTGGCGCAACATTATTTCTCAGTCCTCGGTCTAGCCATGATGATCTCGCTGCGGACGCCGCCGCATGTATGTGCGACATTTTCGTTAGCGATGAGCGCATATGCCCGCTATAAGTATTTGGCCGGTGCGAAAAACCGGGCGTTAACAAAAACTACTATGGGAGAAGTCCTT
>JAJRRE010000279.1 GCA_024279745.1 Alphaproteobacteria bacterium | reverse complement strand
TTTCGCGCGCGTGCCATGGCTGGATTGCAATGCTCGGGCGACAATTTTCATGGCCACGCGCCGTTATCTCACGGTGGAACTCATCAAGATTTGTGGTCTCTATATAAGTGCGAAAGCCCGGAATGGTGTCGCCATAATGCTGCGACAGATGCAGACGCAGTCCGCCGCGCGCAATTTCGGTATAAAGCGGCATGTCGGGCGCGAACCGGTGTTCCCAAATTGTTTTAAAGCCGAGAAAGTCGAGATAAAATTTCTTGGCGATTGTCTCGTCGAAAATGCGCAGGATCGGCATGGCGTAGAATGTCGGCGTGCTCATAATCAAGAGGCCTTTCGATAACTGCTGGCACCACAGAGTGATTCCATAATGTGCCCGGCCCGCTACAACGGACAGCGATCAGCGATCCAGTGAAGCGTCTTCGACCAGCCAGGACACAAGATCTTCAAAGGACAGGCCAATACCGGAGGCAAGTTCAGGCACCAGCGACGTCGCCGTCATGCCCGGCTGGGTGTTGACCTCAAGGCAGATCAATTCGCCCGACGCTTTGTCATAACGAAAATCGGCGCGGCTGACCCCGCGGCAGCCCAGCGCCTGATGCGCGCGCAAGGTCGCCGCCTTGATCGAAGCTGTCACGTCATCTGGAATGTCGGCAGGCAGGATGTGCACCGAGCCGCCTTCTGAATATTTGGCTTCATAGTCATAAAATTCCAGACGCGCATCGGGGACAATATCAATAATCCCCGTTACCTGTTCGCCGATCACGGCGCAGGTCAGCTCCTGCCCGGCGACGAATTTTTCCACCATAATGGCATCATGTAGCGTTGGGATTTCTGCTATTGCTGCGGGCGGCCGGTTGGCGCCTTCCTTAACGATTACAATGCCGACGCTGGAGCCTTCCGAAATCGGTTTGGCGACATAGGGCGGCGGCAATACATGATCGCGAAGGGCCTCCTCAACCGTTACCATTTTGCTTGTCGCCAGCGGTACTGCGGCGGCGCGCAATATATGCTTTGCCTGTTCCTTGTGCATCGCAATCGCCGAGGCAGCAACGCCCGAATGGGTGTAGGGAATGGCCAGTATTTCAAGCAGGCCGGGCACGCAGCCGTCCTCGCCCCAGCGCCCATGCAGCGCATTAAAGCAAACATCCGGTTTGATTTGAGTTAGCTGAGCGGCCAGATCCCGGTCCACATCAACCCGCGTCACCTTATAGCCGCGCGCCTCTAGCGCATCAGCGCAGGCATTACCAGAATCAAGCGTGACCTGACGCTCCGCCGACCAGCCACCCATCAGTATGGCGACATGAGAAAAGCGGTTTTCTTGCGGGACAGCGCTCATTCAAACCTCATTATTTTCCGGCACCAGATCCTCGCCGACAGGACGCCCCTCAAGCGGCAGACCGAGCCGTTTGATTTCCCAGTTCAGCGTGACGCCAGACTTTTTCTTGACCCGGTAGCGCACGGTTTCCCCAAGGGTTTCAATATCTTCGCCTGTCGCTTCATTGTCATTGATCAGGAAATTGCAATGCTTGGCGGACACCATGGCACCGCCAACCCGTAAGCCGCGGCAGCCGGCTTCGTCAATCAGCTTCCAGGCGCTTAAGTCAGGCGGGTTCTTGAACGTTGAGCCGCCGGTGCGTTCCTTGATCGGTTGATGGGCTTCGCGATATTTTGCGACCTCATCCATCTGCTGCAAGATTTCCGCAGGATCGCCGGGCGTGCCAGCATAAACCGCCTCGGTGAAAATCCAGTCCGTCGGCACGCCGTTATGGCGATAGGTGAAGCCCATATCTTCATTGCTCAACTCATGGATTGTGCCACCGCGATCAACCGCGCGCGCGCACACTAATGCGTCTTTGGTCTCGCGGCCATGAGCGCCGGCATTCATACGCAGCGCGCCGCCAATGCCGCCGGGGATGCCGCGATAAAACGCAACACCGCTCATGCCCGCATTGGCCGCCGCCCGCGCCACTTTCACATCGGGCACTGCCGTACCGACCCGTAACCGCGGCCCCTCCTGCGGCTCAATAAACCCAAAGCCTTTGCCAAGCCGAATAACAATGCCCGCGATGCCGCCGTCGCGCACCAGCAGGTTGGAGCCCAGCCCGATCACTTGCACAGAAATATCCGCCGCCAGCCGTTGCAGGAAATACGATAGATCGGCTTCATCGGCGGGCGTGAATAAAATCTGCGCCGGGCCGCCAACGCGAAACCAGGTGATTTGCGACAGGGGCGCATTGGCCTTTAGGCGGCCGCGCAAGTCAGGCATGGCGTCGGCCAGCTGCAGCGTCAGGTCGGCGAAACTCACGGGGCGCCTCCTGCACCGGCCTGCTTGGGCTCAGTGACCAGCATTTCAGGCAATTTATGCGCCCATTCGGTTGAGATCCCGGCGCCCATGCATACCGCCATATCGCCTGGCTGCGCGATCTGCGTCAGCACCGCCGCAACTTCGCCGACATTTTCCACCGCGATCACCGCCTCATGTCCGGCCTTGCGAATAGCCTCAGCCAACGCATGATGATCGAGCCCTGGCATCGGTTCCTCACCAGCTGAATAAAACGGCGTCACCATCACCGTATCGGCATCCTTGAAACAGTTGGAAAACTCATCCATCAAACTGGCCACGCGGCTATAGCGATGGGGCTCAACTATGCCAATCAAGCGGCCGCGCGCGCCCGACTTTGCCGCTTTCAAAACGGCGCCAATCTCAATCGGGTGATGCGCGTAGTCATCGTAAATCGAAACGCCGTTCCAGCTGCCGGTTAATTGGAAGCGCCGTTTAACACCGGCAAACTGAGCCAGAGCGCTGCGAATTTGGTCATCCGATAATCCCGCTTCGCTCGCCACCGCAATGGCCGCCAGAGCGTTCAGCGCGTTATAGTCGCCAGGATAAGGCAATTCCAGATCGCTCAATTTGCGCGCCCCGCCGGTAACGCGCGCGCTCAATTGCGCATCAAACATGATCGAGCCGCCATTGGAGCGCAGATTGCTCAATTGCAGATCGGCGTCTGTTGAAACGCCATAAGTCAGCAGCCGGCGTCCGTCTTCGCGCAGGCTCAGCCGCTCGACCATGGCGCGCACGACAGGATGATCGATGCAGGTCACAGCCAGACCATAAAACGGGATCTTTTTGTAAAAGGCCTCATATTGCCGGTGCATTTCCTCAACGGAGCCAAAATAATCCAGATGCTCCGGATCGATATTGGTAACAACCCCAATCTGTGTCGGAATTTTAACAAAGGTACCGTCGGATTCGTCCGCTTCGACGATCATCCATTGGTCCTTGTCCGCGCCGCGCGACGCGCCCAGCCGCGCATTGGACCCCCAGTCATTAATGATCCCGCCGGTGATGACCGTGGGGTCGAGCCCGGTGACGACAAACATATGCGCGATAAGCGAAGTGGTCGTGGTTTTGCCATGCGTCCCCGAAACGGAAACGGTTGAATAGAGCCGCATGAGTTCGGCCAGCATTTCCGCACGCCGAATAATCGGCAGGCCCTTTTTGCGCGCCGCTTCAAGCTCCGGATTGCCTGGCTTAACCGCCGTCGAGATCACGACATAGCGCGCACCGACCAGATTAACCTCCGCGTGGCCGACAAAAACGCGAATCCCCTTGGCGCGCAGCCGCTGCACATTGGCGCTGTCTTTTTGATCGGAACCCTGCACATTATGGCCCATGGCGTGCAGGATTTCTGCAATCGCACTCATGCCGATCCCGCCGATTCCAAGAATATGGAACGTCCCCATTTCGCGTGGCAATTGCATGATTAGCGTCATCCTTCGTTTTTCATCGCGCGTCGTTTGTCCCGATCGCGTTTGTTTCTTTTGGTTTGAGCCGCTCACGTCTTTTAACGCGCGCTGCATCACCGCTTTATCGCTCACGTCTCAATCGCCGTTTGGCCGTCTAATCATGCCGCACCTAGGCGCCGTTTTGCCGCATCAAATCTTCCACCAGATCACCAAGCAGTTTGACCGCGTCGGGCCGCCCTTGCTGTTTGGCGGCGAAAGCAGCGCGCGCCAGCTGATCGGGGGTCTGCATCAGCGTATGAATATGCGTCGCCAACGCCTTGGCGTTCAGGTTCTTCTGCTCGATACACCAAGCCCCGCCTGATTCGGCAAGGCTTGTTGCATTTTGCAGTTGATCATTGTCGAGAGCATTGGGCAAGGGCACCAGAATGGACGGGCGCCCGAGCACGGTCAGCTCCGAGATTGTTGACGCTCCGGCGCGCCCGATCACCAAATGCGCTTCGCTCATGATGCGCGGCAAATTTGCGAAAAATTCCGACAGATGGGTGTCGATACCAACTTGGGCATAGGCGTCTTTTACGCGGCTCAAATCTTCCTCGCGGCATTGCTGGATCACGATCAGGCGCTCGCGCTCAGCCGGTGGTAGCAGTGCCAATGCGGGGGGGAGCGTATCGGAAAAATAACGCGCGCCTTGCGAGCCGCCAAAGACCAGCAAATGAAAGGCACCGCCGGGCGGCGACGGCGTATAGGGGATGGCGGCCAGATCAATCACCACGTCGCGCACGGGATTGCCGGTAAAGCGCTCTTTTTGCGCGACCGGACCCTCTAAAAATTTGGTTTGCATGAACGATGTCGCAATCGCATCAACTCGTTTGGCCAGCATTTTATTGGCGCGGCCTAATACGGCATTTTGTTCATGCACAGCGCGCGGGATCGAGCGCATCCGCGCCGCCACCAGGGGCGGAAATGTCGGATAGCCGCCAAAGCCGAGAACTGCTTTGGGTTTAACGTCGCCCAACAATTTAAAGGCCTTGGCAATACCTTGCGACAACGCCGAACCGGTTTTCAAAATCGCGCCTGGTGAGCGTCCGCCCAAAGTCGCCGATGGTATTTGAAAAATCTGACGCGCGGGAAAATCCGCCCCGAAGCGATCGCCGCGCTTATCCGTCACCAGATCGACGATTATTCCTCGGCGCCCCAATTCCTGTGCCAGCGCAAACGCTGGGAATAAGTGGCCGCCAGTTCCGCCGGCAGCCAGCATGATATTATTGTCGCTCACCTGGTCGTCATTCCCGTCCTGATATTGTTTTGCCGTTTGGTGCCCGCCCCATTTAAAAAACCGGGCCTAATAAAAACCTGCCCTGGCCAAGCGCGGCAACCTTCGTCAAAGTTTGTTCAATGCGTCTGATGTCTAACCGTATATAAGCCAAAATCATGACCTGTCTGGCAATGCTAATTTCATCATCCCCCCGAATGGGGCATCACCGTTGGCCCTGCTTCCGACTTAGACACAAATCTTGGCTTTTTCAGGCTCGCCCGCCCAGCCCGGCGCCGCGTCAACGCTAAAATCATGCCCATTGTCAGCCCGAGCCCCAGAATCGATGATCCACCAGCGGAAATGAAAGGCAAAGTCATGCCTTTTGCCGGCAACAGCCCAACATTCACGCCCATATTGATCGAACCTTGCAATACGAATAGCACAATCAGCCCCATCACCGCACTGCGGGTGAAATGCGCCGGTTCGTCCCAGATCCGCGAGATTGCGCGGAAGGCAATAAATGCAAATAATCCGAGCAGAACCAGGCAG
>JAJRRE010000278.1 GCA_024279745.1 Alphaproteobacteria bacterium | reverse complement strand
CTGTGTAATGAGATCCCCAAGATCCATGCCGTTATGCTTCCCAGTTTGCTCCAACGTTGAACCAGTTCACCTGTAAGTCAACCGGTCCTAATTTTGTAGCTGACAACCAACTTCGTCAGATATCATCTTAATTTACATCAAGCCAGCGCTTATCGCCATTGTTGCTTGCAACTTCGTTAAGCAAATAATCAAAACAATACCCAATCTACAATCAACTGCCGAACAGCTGCCAGGCGAAGAATATAACATGAGCCTTTTGCAAGCCCGGAATATCTTCCAGATCCTTTCAGCCGTCCCCTCAATAGCCCCCTCAGAGGCAGACACATGTCCTTATTGGACAGACCAATATCGCAACGGAACCAGCTACTGGCGGTCCCATTGGCGGTCCAACTTCGCTGCTAGTCCAACCTCGCTACAGATCCCGCTTCGCAACAGGGCCTTGGCCGAACGCCCGACATCGCACGAATGATGCCTGGGCATTTTGCCAGTTCACTTCAACTCTCTGCCGATTTTGTGGCCGATGAGGATGAAGAAGCTGGATCGATCCAACCAATATTCCCGTCCTGGCGACGATAGACGATATTCAGTCCACCATGAGCAGCGTTTCTAAACACAATTACCGGATCGTCAGCAAGATCAAGTTGCATAACCGCTTCACTTACCGGCATTTCGCCATAGCGGCGCTCATTTTCAGAAATGATGACCGGAGCGGGGTTATCTTCGCTTTTTTCCTCACCGTCGCCGGACTGCACAACATAGTCGGCTGCCAGAGTATCAAATGCTTTGTCTTGCGCAGACTTTCCGTGATGATGATTCTTGAGACGCCTTTTATACCGTCTGACCCGTTTCTCCAAATGCTCAAATGCAACCTCGGCGCTGGCATAGGCGTCGCCAGCTTCGCCCTGAGACTGCATAATCAGTCCCGATTTAAGTTGTATGTGACAGTTGGTGCGGAAATTATTACGCTCTTTTTCTATCCTCAAATGCCCCGTCAACTCGGAACCGACATATTTTTCAAGAACTTGCGTAATTCTTTCATTCACAAATGTCTGAAATGCTTCGCCCACTTCGATATGTTTGCCAGTAACCTGTATACTCATCAATTGACCCAGACCCCTTCATTGTGATCGTTGTTTTAAAAGCTACGAGGAAAAGTGTTCTTGCCGCCCTTGCGCATATCAAACTTGCTACAGGGCTCACTATACAGGAATTGGCAATCAAATCAGCATTTTCTGTAAATTAGCGCGAACGTGTAGACACTGTTTGTGATCATGTCAATTACTTCGATTGCCGCCGCCATCTACCCTGTATATTTCTATATCCGGTTCTTAACCAAGTAATTGCGCGACGAACTTGTTACAAGCTTTACCAGAGCCGAAACATTGAGACTCCATATTTGACCCCGTTATCGACCCAGTCCAGCCCACCGGACGCCTCATTTCAGCTGGTGCTAACTTTCAGCAGCGGGCCTGGCCGGATTGCTCAGCCATCTTTTTCTCGCGGCGACGTTGCACAGACGAGGGGATGCGCAGGGCTTCACGATATTTGGCAACTGTGCGCCGGGCGATATCGATGCCGTCGCCGCGCAGCCGGGCCACCAATTTATCATCGGACAAAATAGACTGCGCGGATTCGGCGTCAATCAGCTGCTTGATCCGGTAACGAACCGATTCCGACGAATGCGCTTCGCCATTGCGCGAGGAGGCAATGGATGAGGTAAAGAAATATTTCAGCTCGAAGATACCGCGGCTGGTCGACATATATTTATTCGACGTGACCCGTGAGACGGTTGATTCATGCATCGAAATCGCATCGGCAACAGTCTTTAAATTAAGCGGGCGCAAATGCTGGACGCCGTGGGTCAGAAAGCCGTCCTGCTGGCGCACAATTTCATGGGCGACCTTTAGAATCGTGCGCGCCCGTTGATCAAGACTTTTCGCCAGCCAATTAGCCGTCTGCAAACAATCAACCATATAGGTTTTATCATCGTCGGATTTGGCGTGCTTGGACACGGTGGCATAATAGGTGCGATTGACCAAAACTTTCGGCAAGGTGTCGGAGTTCAGCTCAACATGCCAACTGCCATCATTGGCCGCGCGCACATAAACGTCGGGAACAACCGGCTGCACCTGCACAAAGCCATATTTTAATCCCGGCTTCGGATTGAGCAATTTGATTTCGGTAATCATGTCATTCAGCTCATCGATACTCACACCAACAGCGCGACGCAAGGCTGGCATATTGTGAGTGCCCAATAGATGTAGATTGTCCAAAAACAACGCGATTTGCGGGTCATAGCGGTTCTGCTCTTTGAGCTGCAGCGCCATGCACTCGGCTAAATCCCGAGCAAATACGCCGGCAGGCTCGAACTGTTGCAAAGCCGCGATGACTGAGGCAATCATGGCAGGCGGCGCGCCGAGCTTTTCTTGCAATTCGCCAAGATCCGCGCGCAAATATCCGGCCTCATCGACCGTATCAATTAGGTGGCAGGCCACCAACCGTTCAGCAGGATCATGTATCGCAAGATTAAGCTGCTCCGTAAGATGGTCCTTCAAGGACAGCTCTGCCGCGACATAAGATTCGTAATTGGGCGGCTCCGAGCCAGAATGATTGCTTTGGCTTAACCCGCTCCAAGTACCGGCAGATAAGTCCGGTATATCCGGTGCCCGGTCGGCAACGACTTCCGCGCGCGACGCATCGGGTACGATATTCTCATAATCGGTATCAAGGACAGCGGCGGTGTCTGTATGGGGTTTGGAAAGGTCCAGCCAGTCGTCTGCCGGTGCCTCAGCGGCGTCAGAGCCGGCGGCACCATCGGTGCCGTTCTCGCTCTCTCCTCGCGCTGCTTGTGGCTCTTCTCCAGGGGCACTGGAAGTTGATGGCGATTGCAGAAGTTCTGCTGAACCCTCTTCCAACTCTTCGCGCTCAAGCAGTGGATTGCGTTCCAGTTCCGCATCTACATATTGGCTTAGCTCAATATTAGACAACTGAAGCAGTTTGATCGCCTGCTGCAATTGCGGCGTCATCACCAATTGCTGGCTCTGCCTCAACTCCATCTTTACTGAAATCGCCATACTTGCAAACCTTTTTGGTTCCTCTTTGCCGAGGCTCTTACCTTGAGGTTTACCCTATCGGGCTTAACCGAACATATCTCCCAGGTACACTCTACGCACATCTTCGTTGTTTATGATTTCGTCAGGGTTACCTTGTGTAAGAATTTGACCATCGAACACAATATAAGCGCGATCAATGAGGCTCAGCGTCTCACGCACATTATGATCGGTGATCAAAACACCAATGCCGCGCCGGGTGAGATGTCTTACCAACTCCTGAATATCTCCCACCGCAATCGGGTCAATCCCGGCAAAAGGCTCATCCAGCAGCATGAAATGCGGGCGCGATGCCAAAGCGCGGGCAATCTCACAGCGCCGCCTTTCACCACCCGACAGGGCGATTGTCGGCGACTTGCGCAAGGACGTTATCCTAAATTCTTCCAAAAGGCTATCGAGCTGTTCTTTTCGCTTGGCCCGTTTGGGCTCAACCAGCTCCAGAACAGCCATAATATTTTGTTCTACGGTTAATCCGCGGAAAATCGAGGCTTCTTGCGGCAGATAGCCAATCCCCAGCCGCGCGCGGCGATACATGGGCAGCGGCGTGACATCGCGCCCGTCAATATAAATCTGGCCGGCATCTGCTGGGACCAGGCCGGTAATCATGTAGAACACAGTGGTTTTACCGGCGCCATTGGGCCCCAGCAGCCCAACAGATTCGCCGCGCCCGACACTCAACGACACGCCGCGCACAACCAAGCGTTTACCATAAGATTTTTGCACGCCGTGAACCGTTAACCAGCCTTCGCCCGGCGTTGCGTGTTCTGCGGTGTAGCCAACGGGCTGCGCTGAGGCGGGAGCTTCTGGCGGTGCGGTGTGGTCCGGCGATTGATACTGCAATTCGGCTGCCGGGTTGTACTCGTCAAAAGACTGGGAGGCTGGAGATTGTGTTTCAACAAACTGGGCCTCTAACGATTGAGGGTCGGGTAATCCATGACCTGGCGCAGCAGACGGGTCGGCGGGCAACGCGCCATGCGCCGGCCAGGCCTCTCCGGTCGCGGCAAATTGCGGCTCAACAATACCAACATCTTCGCCGGTCGATAATGCGACATCGCCTGACGCCACAGCGCTTGCACCGTCTTGATCATTTTTTGATTTTGAGCGAAACGACAAAATTCTCAACGATTTATTCCTGTCATTCAAAAAAACCCGCAGCCATCTTCAGTTGGTCTTTAGTAGCCTTAGATGTTCCCCGGGTTACGGGGCAATTACGAGTTG
>JAJRRE010000277.1 GCA_024279745.1 Alphaproteobacteria bacterium | reverse complement strand
GGCGCATCGCGTAGCGACGACACCAGCACCCCCAGATGATCTTGAAAGGGGCGGCGCGCGCGTAGTCATGAACCGCTTGGACGCATGGGCCGCTTGTACGCATGGGCCGCTTGTACACATGGGCATGCGGGGGCGTGGCCGTGAGTACGCATGTGGGCGGTGCCTGCTGGATTTAAAATGCACATCAAAAATATTTGAACCGATGCATGTTGGATGGCGCCGTCCTACCTGTATCAATGATCCACTCATGATTTCGATTTTCAGCAGACGCCTAAGATAAAACAGCGCGCAAAAAGAAAGTTCGAGCGCAGGATCGATCACGCTCGATGATAAACAAAACGTGACAATTGCGCTTTTCTCCCTGATTTGGAGAATAAATCAGCTTGAACTTCGTCTCTTCTAATAGGTGGCTTGTAAAGCCGGTTTGTAAAATGTCAGTGGTTCGGGCGAGGTCTGGTTTTGATGTATAGCTTATTCCGCACGATTGATCGAAGTAAGATCAGTGCCCGCAAATTGCGGCAATTAACCGTGGGTTGGTTGCAATGACAATGGACGATAAACACAAAGGTGGCTGGACCGCTAGGCGTTTCAAGGAGCAAACAAAGCAGCTGCTTCCTGAAATGTTCAGAACGGCGCTAGGGCTGACGAAAGACCATTCAGAAGCTGAAGACCTGGTGCACGATGCCTTTGTCAAAGCCTACCGCTCGCTTAAAAATCCTGGCTTTAATGGTACCGGCTCGTATCGGGCGTGGATCACCAAGATCCTCATCAATACCTATCGGGACCGCTGCCGACGTGAATCCCGCTCTCCCATCGTCGATCAAAGACATGTTGAAATTGATAGCGCAGACACCACAAATGTAATTGAACTGTCTGCGAGTACTGCCCCTGGTCCTGCGGAGTTACTGGATCAGAAACGGTTTGCGTCGGCTGCATATGCGGCCATTGGTGAGCTTGATTCTGAGGTCCGGGTGATTGTGACTTTGTATTTTTTTGATCACCAAAGCTACAAGCAGATTGCCGAGATTGTCGAGGTGCCGATTGGTACCGTTATGTCCCGGTTGTCGCGCGGGCGTCGAATTCTACGCCAAAAACTGGCACAGCACGTTGAGTTGTCCCCACCATCAACCAAACAATCCAAAGATGTTTCTCAAAGCCACTCGCGCCTGCGCCAGAGCAAGGGATCGATTAAATCATGAAAAACTGTAACGACATTCAGCAGCAACTGGATCAATTCGTTGATGCCGCCTTGGATGCAGCAAACAGGCATGAAGTGGACCGGCATCTGGCAGAATGCGCCGATTGCCGCTGGCAACTTGAGCTTGCCCTGTTTGTTGAGAGCAGGTTGAGGGGAATTCCCCTGCAAGAAAAGGTTCCAGCTGAGTTATGGGCAAGGATTGAAGACAGCTTGGTTGTGAATACTCGAAAAAAATCCGGACTTGAAGCAATCGGCACGTTTTTCTTCGCACTGTTTGCCAAGTCATTCCATACTTATGGGGCGGCCCTTGCTCTTGTCACAATGGTCGTTGTTAGCGTAGCGGTCTCAACGTTCCACTGGGGAAGTCGCATAGAAACGCCAAAACTGGCAGACGAAATTGTCAATGAATTTCGTGTTTTTGCAGTTTCGCGGCGGCCGCTGGATATAACAAGCTCTAACAGATTAAGCGTTCAGCAATGGTTTGCTAACAAAGTCAATTTTCAATTACCAACCCCGCCGTTAAACGCGCCTGATGTTCGTTTCGTCGGCGGGCGCCTGTGCAATATCCTCGGCAAACCAGTGGCGTCCTACATGTACAGTTCCAAGAAAATGTATTTGTCACTCTATGTAATGGATAAAAAGAGCATTCAAGTGGTTGACGAAGCGCGTGATGTTCAAAAATTACGCCCCGGCGTCACGCTGCGCACGTTGAGCGGCATTACATATGTCTCTTGGACAAACAAGTCACTGCACTTTTCCCTCGTTGCCAAATTACCCTTCAGCCGCATGGAGCCATTCTTGCGACCTATATTGGCGACGACAGTTGAAAACCACGCGCTACTGACAAGGCCAATTGAGCCAGCTATCCGGCATGGATTCATCTTGAAGGAATTGCGGCTGTTAAGGACATCCAGGGGGTGAACTTATATACCCTCAAAGCACGGGAATGGCGAAGCTAGATGAAACCATCAGATGCTGATTTGATCTTCCAACACCCAAACCCGGTCCGCGAAGGTGTATCTTTGCTTCAAGGTCTGCTGTCGCGCAGATCAGTGTCTCCAAGACGATTGCTCAAGCCGGGGCCTAATCTGAGCGAAGTTCGCCAATGCGTTGCATCTGCTTTGACCGCCCCTGATCATTGCAGATTGCGGCCATGGCGGTTCATATTGATTGATGAACAATCAAAGGATCAACTTGGTGAGTTGTTTGTTCAATTGAAACTGAACCAGAAACCCGATCTGAGTCAATTTGAACGCGATCGGGAAAAAAATCGCGCTTGCGCGGTGCCCACCCTAATTGCTGTTGTGGCAAAATGCACGCAAGCTCACCCGCAGGTTCCGGTTCGCGAGCAACATGCATCGGTGGGGGCTGCGATTCAAAACATGTTGCTATGTGCCCATGGCCTGGGGTTCGGCGCAAAAATGGTAAGCGGCCGCAAGGCTGACGATCTAGAATTGGCAGCGGCCTTGGGGCTCACGGCAAACGAGCAGCTATTTGGTTTCGTTTGCATCGGTACCATTGGCTCCGATCAGCGCAACACGGCGCGCCCGAATGTCGCTGATCACCTCACAATCTGGTAACAGTATCCGGCCCCTTTAAGAGTGAACGGCTCTCGAAGTCATTTTTTTTCTTGGAACTTTTCCTCGTCATTGTCGTTGTACAATTGAGGAGAGTGGCACTGGATGGAATGTCGCGTAGAAGTGCCGCAATATTTGAACGAATGAAAACGAGCAGACATGCTGATGGCGGTTGCGGATCGCGAGCGTCGACGGACACGCGCTGTGCGAGTGAATTTGAGCGGCTGGCACGTCCGCACATTCGAGCGCTTTGGCGCACGGCGCTACGGATGACAGGGGACCACCAGATGGCCGAAGACTTGACGCAGGACGCTTGTCTTCGCGCATACCAGGCCTTTGGCAGTTTTCGTAAAGACAGCAATTTCAAAGCCTGGATTTTCAGAATCATGGCGAACCAATGGACAGATCAAATGCGGCGCCAGGCACGCAACCCATGTGTTGATGGCGGTAGTAAAGAGGCAGACTTCGCGCTGGCCGTTCACTGCTCGAAGAATGATCAACCCGATGTGCAATTATTATACAAAACATTTCGCAGCGATGCCTTTCGCGCCATGATGCAACTCCCCCCTGACATTCGTTTAGTTGTGTCTTTGGCGCTGCTCGAAGAGTTTTCCTACCAGGAGATTGCCGAGCTTGTGAATTGTCCTGTTGGCACTGTTCGCTCCCGACTTAGTAGAGGGCGGGAGCAACTGCAGCGGGAGTTGAAGGACTACATGCCAGATCGGAATGATGCAAAAACGCTTCATGGTTCACCGGCGGCAAAAGTTAAAACCGTCGTTTGACGGGCCGCGACATGGCACAGCGAGGGACTAAAACAATATGACAAAGCCACAAGATCATTCAATTCTACAATGCAGCGACGCCCAGGACTGCCTGTGCGCCATGATTGATGAAGAAACCGTCAAGCTGGATTCTGCTGCGCTTGAACTGCACCTTAACGCCTGTTCTGATTGCCGCACATTCTACAATGACCAGCGGCAACTACACGCGCGCTTGCGCGCAGAATTGGCGGGCTATTGCGACGTGGATCGAATTTGGCGGAACATCGAACGGGACATTGTCAGATATGACGAACAATCATCGCAAACGGCAGTTTCATATCCGCAAGCTGAGATCGAAGGCGTAAGAGTTTTGGGCACCAGGCGGATTGCTGCAATGGCGGCGGCAATCCTGGTTGTTTTCTTTTTAGCCGGTACAAGCTTGTTTGCACCGATAGCGCGCAGCCTCCCCGTTACGATGGAAACCATTCGAGACTTTGAAACATTTCGCCAGTTAGGTGGACGCCTTGATATCCAGGCAAGTGACCCAGACGTTGTGCGCCGGTGGATGATGGCCAGAACCAATTTCACGATGCCAAGGAACATTAACCCGCCCAAAGGATTTAACATTACCGGCGGAAGGTTGTGCTTGTTCTTGAACAGGAGGCTGGTATTCCTGCAATATGATAAAGGCACCGTGACCGTGTCGCTGTACATCATGAAAGCTACAGGGCTTAAGCTGCCGAAAAGCGGCACGATCGATTTTTCCCTCCCACACAATGCGCTGACCACTGCCACCTGGCAGCGCGGCGGTCTGGCTTATGTTGTGGTGTCCGATCTATCGCGCGGCGACATTAAATCAATTGCATCCTCCCTCAAAGATCAACAAGCAATAGAAAAGCAAGCGCCAGCGCGGCGTTTGTAGAATGCCGAGGAATCTCGTCTCAGCAAAATGTTTTCTTTTTTTCAAAAATTTACAAATCTTTTAAGTATTTTGGGAACCTTCTTTGCCCGGTGTCGTTCTAACTACTAGCAGGAACGAAACGCGAGATCACATTTCCAGCCGGAATACGTGAGGGAGTACCAAATGGACCATTGCCAGTCTGACGATGAAGAAGATACCGGAAAAAACACTGCATCGGATTTGCCGCAATGCATGCAGCGGCGCCAATTCCTTGCCGCTGGGGCAGGTGGCACAACAGCCGCATTCCTGTACCCGGCTGTAGCATCCGCGGGAAAAAATACGGGGCAAGAACTCAAAAATTATCCGCGATTGAAGGTGGCAGCCCTAAGCGCCTTGAAAGACGGCGAACCGGTTGCTTTTAATTATCCATTCGATGAACAGCCGAACATGATTGTTAAACTTGGTACCGAAGCACAAGGCGGTGTCGGTACCGGCAAGGACATAGTCGCATACTCCATTTTGTGCACGCATATGGGTGGGTCCTTACGCGGGCGCTACAAGCATCAGCATAAATCCATCGGTCCATGCCCATTTCATTTTTCCACATTTGATCTGACCAAAGGCGGTGCACCGGTTCATGCCAGCGCCACCCAGAACCTGCCACAGATCACGCTTGAGGTTGTTGGCGGTGATATATTTGCCGTTGGCGTAACCGGCCTGATCTATGGCTTCAGGGACAATCTTGCTGACGGCACGCTGGCCGCGGGCGCAGTACATTCCGGGCCGACAAAACGCGGCTAGAGCTGAAAAATACTATTACAATAACGACCGCGAGGAGACTTTACGTCATGTCACGCAAGATAAACCGCCGAGAAATGCTTCTGGCCGCTCGTAGCCCTTCGATTGACTATGGGGTCTATGAGGAGGGATCTGATAACGTTCCGATCCCCCCGGCCCATGCAAAAGTACACCCTACTGCTTGCGACTACTGCATCGTGGGCTGTGGCTACAAGGCCTATACCTGGCCCGTTAATGAGGCAGGTGGCAGCACAGCATCGCAAAACGCCTTCCATGCAGATTTTCCTGTAGCCGCCGCATCGGGCCGCTGGGTCAGCCCCAACATGCATAATATCGTCAAGAGAGATGGTAAGCTGCATCACGTCGTTGTCGTTCCTGACGGCGAATCCGCTGTTAATCGCAAAGGCAACCATTCAGTGCGTGGCGGAAAGATCGCGCAAAAACCCTACAACCCGAAAAAGGCAACTGCTGATCGGTTGCAATCTCCATTGGTGCGCGTCAATGATACACTACAGCCCATCTCCTGGGACATGGCAACGTCGATTGTCGCCGAACTTTCCAGGTATGCGATTGATAAAGACGGCCCCAATGCATTTGGTATGCGTTATTATTCATACCAGTTCTGGGAGAATACTTATGCCCTGTCAAAGTTGATTTATAAAGACATCGGCACTGCCATCGGAGCTGAGCACGATAAGCCGACGGGAACAAACGATGCTGTTGGATTGGACGATAGCGGTGTCGACGGGTTCTCTACTTCTTATTCGGATTTCAAGCAGGCCGATGTCATTTTCATGTCCGGCTTCGATCCTTATGAAAATCACACAATCCTGTTTACCGAATGGATTGCACCGGGCGGCGCCAAGATCATTTTTGTTAATCCACGCAAGAGCCCCACGGCAGTCTACGCGGAGCGCAATGGTGGCCTTCATTTGCAGGTGCAGCCCAACACAGACACTGTTCTAAACAACGCAATTCAACGCTACATCATTGAGCAGGGCTGGGAGGACACGGAGTGGATCGCGCGAATGACCGCCAACCGCGACGAGATCATGCAGGAGAAGAAAGGTAAAAACTGGCGCCGCCGCACCTTTGGCCAGACCTATGAAGAGCACAAGGCGTGGCTTCTTGCCGACGATACCTTCACGCTCGACAGCGCTGAAAAAATAACCTGGGTTCCGAAGGAGAAAATTATCAAGGCGGCACGGATGCTTGCCAAGCCCCGCGGCAAACTGCGTGTGAAGGCAACGTTCATGCTTGAGAAGGGCAACTATTGGTCCTTTAATTATCCAGCCAGCGCGTCTTTGTCATCGTTGGGTCTGTTATGTGGGGCTGGCAGCCGGCCTGGTCACAACATGTGCCGCGCGGGTGGTCATCAACGCGGCGGCATGAAACTCAAGGGCTATCCCCTGAGTAAGTCATGGGTGAAGTCAAAGCACGGACGCAAGGGCGAGCCGGCTCCCATGCCCGTGAATTTTGACAAATACGCCATGTCGGGCAAACTTCGTGTTGGCTATATTCTCGGCACAACGTGGCTCGATTCTATGAATGCCGGGCAGGCCATTAGGCTGAAGCTGGGTGAGCTTACGCGCAAGCATAAAATTCAACCTGACAGCCTGGATAAAGTTGCCATTGTTGCTTCGCTTAAAAAGCGCATGGACGCTGGCGGAATGTTCCTAATCCAGCAGGATATTTATCCCAACACGCTGACCGGATTTGCCGACATTGTCCTGCCGGCGGCGACCTGGGGCGAGGTTGACTTCACTCGTGCGCAAGGCGAACGGCGCTTACGCATTTACTCCAAGTTTTACGATCCACCTGGCGATGCCAAACCGGACTGGTGGATTATTGCCCAGATCGCCAAAAAGATGGGCTTTGAGGGTTGGGATTATAAAGAATCTAACGACATCTTCGAAGAAGCCGCGAAGAAATCCAAAGGTGGCAAATACGACTTCTATCATGTTGTGCAAGAAGCCAAGAAGGCTGGTAAAAAAGGACACGAATTCTTGCGCCAGATGAGTACGACAGGTATTCAGCTGCCCGCGCGGATTGTCGATGGCAAACTTGTCGGCACCAAACGGCTTCATGATGAGACATTCCCTGAGGCTGAGAAAAAGACCGCATCAAAAGTTATCTATAAATTCAAGACAGCAAGTGGCAAAGCCATCTTCATGAAGGGTGACTGGGACCTGGTTAAGGACACCTTCGAGACGTTCCGACCGAAGGGCGATGAACTCTGGGTGTCGAATGGCCGGATCAATCAGATTTGGCAGTCGATGTTCGACGACACGCGCAACCCCTTCGTCAAACAGCGCTACCCCTCTAACTTCCTGATGATCAACCCGTCGGATGCCAACAAGCGCGGCATTGAGAGCGGTGATCTGGTGGCCGTCGAAAACAAGGATGTCATTGATCAATTGGGCAACAAGACCCGAGGCGTTGTCTCACTGGTTGCTTATGTGACGGACGAAGTTGGGCGCGGCGTTAGCTACACCTATGCCTTTTACCCCGGTCAATCAGCAGACATTGTCGTGCCAGCCGTCACTGATCCCGTTACCGGTGTCTACAATTACAAGATTGGCAAGGGAACCGTTCGCAAGATTGGCGAAACACCACTGAAGAAGGTGGAAGGCAACATGTCGTTCATCCCACGGACCGCAGGCTGAAGGGAGATCAGGAATGCTTAACAAACGCTCATCAATCATTGTGCCCCTGCTCCTTCTTTTCATAGCACAGTATTCAGGACCCGCCCTGGCCGCAGGCGCTGACCCTGCGCTGAAGGCCGCTGGCAAAAAAATCTATATGCGTGAATGCGCGGCCTGTCATGGTGTTGAAGGTGATGGGGCGGGGCCGGGCGCATATATACTGAACCCACGTCCGAGAAATCTGCAACTGGGTGTATTCAAACTGCGCTCGACGCCGACCGGTGAAAATCCAACCGATCAGGATTTGTTCAAGACCATCACACGCGGCATATCGAGCATGGCTGGTGCCATGATGCCGAGCTTCCAGGAACTGCCAGCAAAGGATCGCTGGGCACTTGTTACTTATGTCAAGGCGGTTGCTGGCATTGACAAAGCAGGTAAGCCGATAGATCTGCCAACGAAGCCCAGGTCTTTTGATCTGGCCCTTGGCCGGCAAGTCTATGAGCGCCTGCAATGTGCGGCCTGCCATGGCGTCGATGGGCTTGGCGACGGGACTTCATCACTGACACTTAAAGATGCCCAAAAGCGCCGAATTTGGGCGCCCGATTTAAGTCGTGGTCAGTTCAAGGGCGGTGCGATGCCACGTGATATTTATACGCGGATCAGCACTGGTCTCGATGGGACGCCGATGCCGGCATACGCTTCTAAAGCCAAGCCAAACGAGATCTGGGCTCTAAGCGGCTACGTACTTTCTTTGTCCAAAAAAAATATCAATGATTGATTAAACAAAGGAGAATTCTAGCATGGTTCAACTGCGAGAGGAATTGTCCCGCCGCAAGTTTGTTGTTGCAGGCGCTGCCGCCACTGCCTGGTACGCGCTGGCAGGTGCCGCAACGGCCAACGCCGCCTACCAGGAAATCAACGTCAGCGCAGGGCGAACGCTCACAGGGCGCGTGACCTTTCACGGTACGTTACCCAAGCCCGACGAAATTACAATTTCCAAGGACAACACGCATTGCGGTACAGGCAGTGTCGATCCTGATCCAGTAAAGGTGAATAGCGACAGCTCGGTGCACAACACTGTCGTGGCTATTCAAGGTATTTCCAAAGGCAAGAGTTGGCAGACGCCCCATACGACACCGCGAATAATTCAAGAACGCTGCCGCTTCGTGCCCTACATTCAGCTGGCGCCAAAGCGTGCTGTGCTTGAGATCACCAACAAGGATCCGTTGCTGCACAATATCCACGCTTATGAAATTATCGGGCGGGCGCGGCGCAATATGTTCAATATTGCGCAGCCAGCAGCCGGTCAGGTCGACAAACACATCATGAAGACCCGGCGCAGCAATATTGTCGAGGTCGATTGCGATGCCCATAACTGGATGTCCGCCTGGATATATTTGAGCGATCATCCCTATGTGACTTTGAGTGATGCCAAGGGTAACTTTTCGATCGCTGACATACCCGCTGGCAAGTTTGAAATCATAGCCTGGCATCCGGTGCTCGGGAAAGCCAAACAAACTGTAGACATCAAGCCAGGCACGTTACCAAACCTGGACATGAAATTGAAAATTTAAGGCGGGAGTATCGATCCATGAGAAAAAAACACATTTATTCCGCCCTTGCGGTAAGTATTGCAGCGATAAGCATCGCTTTGCTGGGCGGCAAACTTGAAGTGCTGTCTGCCAGCGGACCCGAGCCGCTGGCGGCGTTACCTGAGGTGCCGGTTCCCAAGGATGCCCCCCTTACCAAGGACCGGGTGGCGTTGGGTAAGCATCTGTTTTTTGATGCGAGACTTTCGGGAGACGGGTCCATATCCTGCGCTGATTGCCACGAGCCAAAACGAGGATGGGGCGACGGCGCAGACTTATCGCGTGGATATCCTGGAACAGTTCATTGGCGCAACTCCCAGACCATCGTCAATGCTGCTTTCATGAAGGCCTGGTTCTGGACATCGTCAGCATCCACAATGGAAAAGCAGGCACATTCAGCAATCAATGGGTCTTTGGCGGGCAACTTAAAACCAGTCCTGGCCGAAGAGCGAATGAAGCAGATCCCCGTATATGTAAAGCTGTTTGCCAAGGTCTACGGCAAAGCGCCTAGTTATGATCTGGCTCTTTCAGCAATCTCTGCTTATGAGCGAACCATTATCGCCAAAGATTCACCATTTGATAAATACATGGGCGGCGATAAAAAAGCACTCTCCACGAAGCAACTCCGAGGCAAGGCACTTTTTGAAGGCAAAGCAAGCTGCATTGCTTGCCATAGCGGACCGTTGCTGAGCGACCAGGAGCATTACAATCTTGGTGTGCCCAAGAATTCCGCCTTTGAGGAGAACCCGCAACGGCAAATCGCCATGCGCGAGCGGATGCGCTCCTCAGGGTTTTCTGAAGACGTTTATCTCAAGCTCGATCGGGATCCAGGAAGATTTCGCGCGACCAAAAACAAAGCAGACCTGGGCAAATTCCGCACGCCGCCATTGCGATATACAAAGTACACGGCGCCCTACATGCACAATGGTGTCTTCTTTACTTTCGAGGAAGTCGTTGATTTTTATAATGCCGGTGGCCGCGATGATCCCTTCGGGACAAAGACAAAGAAGGTCAAGCCTCTTGGTCTTACGAACAGCGAGAAATCCGACCTGGTTGCATTTTTGGAAAGTTTGAGCGGCAGCGAAATCCTTGTCGAACGGCCGAAGTCACCGCCCTATGGCCTACTTAAATTCCCGATGGTCAATCAGTGGTAAAGAAAACTTACTACTCGATAGTCACGAACCCCCATCGCCCCGAAAACCATACGATAGCAATGTGAAAAATTGCGTATTCAGTTTTCGGGGCGAAAATAAATAATGGATGACGAAAAAATATGAACAAGTATTTCATCGCGTCGCACAGGGTTTTTGGCGCTTCTTAATCCGATCAATACCATTGAAAGCTCGTAGGATTAAGCGCGAACCGGAGAGCAACAGCAAATTTCATTGCCGTCTAATGGACAAGTCGCGATGCGGCCGCACGACCATGGTTTTTGGTTTTGCCGCGCTCATGATTTGAGCGCCTCCCTCCAGCGCCACCCAAGCCTGGAATTCCGCCGAAAACCGTCTGCGTTTGTTCTGCGTCTTGGATCGTTCCTTCGTCAGGTTCAATCCACTTCAACAACCTGTCCTATATTTGGGGAACCAGCTGTGGGGTCAGCGCGCGCTTGCCCCAGCTTCATTGCAAGGTCTTCTATCTGTCCTGAAAGTTCAGATCGTTTCGATATTAACGCAGTATAACAAAGCCGTTGGCCATGCTGCAAAGCTATTGGTAAACCGCTGAAAATCAGGGATGCCCCTTGGGTGCGCCTGATACACAAGTCCGGAACTTCGTCTGATGAAGTCCTGTAGGTCTTCGTCCATCCGTGAAAACACACGACGCGGCTTCAGGGCGGGTATTGATTAAACTAGGCCCTGCACAATTGCGGCGCCTGCTTAATCCCCTCCTCCCGTGGCCCCCTCGCTTATTCAGCCGCGACAGCATGAGGCGTTTCACTTTTGGCAAAGCGCATCATTGTGAACAAACCAACCGGCTTGAGCGCATTAGCTTCGATAAGCTCCAGATCATTACAGATCATGACCCGGTCGCGGTCAAACACAGGATGCCAACCGAAAATATCGGCGAAGGGAGCCATACGCCGCTCGACCCAGCCTCTCATGCCGTGCTCCTGACTGAAATGGTTCACCAAAATGACCTGCCCGCCGGGTTTGCAGACGCGCGACAGCTCATGCATGACTTTGTCCGGATCGGGCACGACGGTCATGGTGTACATGGCGACCACGGTATCGAAGGAGTTATCGGGAAACTCCAGTTCGCCGGCGTCCATCTCATGCAGGCCGGCGACATTATCGAGCCTGTCGGTGATGACGCGTTGGCGGGCCTTTTTAAGCATCTCAGCCGACAGATCAATGCCGACAATTTCAAGATGATCGGCATAGCTGGGCAGCGACAACCCTGTGCCGACGCCGACTTCCAAAACCCGGCCGGTGCTCTTATTGATGGTTTCAACAGCCTTCATGCGGCCTTCAGCGGCAACCCGGCCAAAGGTCTGATCATAGACCGGCGCCCAACGGCGATAAGCGTTCTTAACGGCAGTGTGGTCAATATTTCTGGACGGCTTCAAGCGTTCAAACCGCTGCGTTGCCCGCCCGATCAAACTTGGCTCACTGCGTTCTTGCGAACTCGTCGATGGTCTCATCCTGGCACCCGCTCCTTTTTGTTACTGGTCGGCTGTCTACGCCACAACTGGTTAATTT
>JAJRRE010000276.1 GCA_024279745.1 Alphaproteobacteria bacterium | reverse complement strand
TGGCCCTTGATCTTCAAGCCATAGCCTTCCAGGCCAACATAAATTGATGAGGGCGAATTGGTCAGCAGTTCCATTTCGCGCACGCCCAAGTCTAACAGGATTTGCGAGCCAATGCCGATTTCTAGTTGGCGTTTATCCTCAATATCTTTGCCGTCCGCGCGCGCATCTTTAGACGCACCGCCACCGCCCATATGTTTGGTGATCCAGGCTGAGACCGATTGCGGCTGCAAATCGCGAATGAGCACAACCACGCCGCGCCCTTCGGCTTCAATCGCCTTCATCGCCTTTTCAATACTGGAGCCGCCGGAAGCTGCTTTACCGTCCACTGAAACACCAAGCAGATCTTCCATGTCGTGAATGGCGTGCACGCGAACCAGCACCGGCCCCGGCGCACTCAGATCACCCTTGACCAGCGCCAGATGCTCCTGCGGCTCAACAGTTGTCTCATAAACATGCAGATCGAACTCACCGCCAAAGGCGCTGGCGATCCTGGTGGTGGAGACAGCGCGCACTATGGAATCATTTTGCAATCGGTACGCAATCAGATCTTCAATGGTGCCGATTTTAAGCCCATGGCGCTGCGCAAAAGCAACCAGATCGGGCATCCGCGCCATCGAGCCGTCGTCGTTCATGATCTCGCAAATGACGCCCGACGGGTTGAGCCCGGCCAGCCGCGCCAGATCGACGGAAGCTTCCGTATGCCCGGCGCGCACCAACACACCGCCTTCACGCGCGATCAACGGAAAAATATGCCCCGGCGATATAATGTCCTCATGGGATTTGGCCGCATCAATCGCGGTAGAGACCGTGCGCGCCCGGTCGGCCGCCGAGATGCCGGTTGTAACACCTTCGCGCGCTTCAATAGAGACTGTAAACGCCGTCTGATGACGCTCTTTATTCTCCCGCGCCATAAACTCCAGCCGCAGATCCGTGGCGCGTTCGGGCGTAATGGTCAGGCAGATCAGCCCGCGGCCATGGGTGGCCATGAAATTAATCGCATCGGGCGTCGCCATTTGCGCGGCAATCACCAGATCGCCCTCATTTTCGCGATTCTCCGCGTCCACCAGAATGATCATGCGGCCATTGCGCAAATCCTCGATCACCTCATCGGTGGGCGAGAGGAAGCCACGGCCTTCAGTGTATTCTACGGTTTTCAAATCCTGATCCAACTCACTTAAACTCCATCATGCGCGCCATATAGCGGGCGAACAGGTCGATTTCGAGATTGACCAGATCGCCGGGCTTTTTGGCCCCCCAATTGGTGGCCGTCAAGGTGTGGGGAATGAGATTGATGCCAAAGGACGCGGCTTCGACCTCATTAACCGTCAAAGATGTGCCGTTCAGCGCTACCGACCCCTTCGGCGCAATGAATTTGGCGAGACTTTCAGGAACGGTAAAGGTAAAGCGGCGCGAGACGCCGTCGGCTCGAATACCGGTCAGCGTCGCCGTGCCGTCGACATGACCCGAAACGATATGACCGCCCAGTTCGTCGCCCGCTTTTAGAGCGCGCTCAAGGTTAATCGCCTCACCCGGCTGCCAGCCGCCCAATGAGGTCAACCCGAGGCTTTCATTGGAGACATCGACCGTGAACAAGCAGCCCGGTTTATTGTCGCCGCGTTCCATCAGGCTGGTCACGGTCAGGCAGCAGCCGTTGCAGGCGATCGACGCGCCCAGATCTATCCCCGCCGGGTCATAGGTGCAGCGGATGGTGAAGGTGCCGCCCTTGCGCGCGGTAAGCTCGCCGATGTCCGATATAATACCAGTAAACATAAGTTCTCCTGCTGCGTGGTTCCGAATAAGTCTGGGCGCCGCGCAATACAGACCTGGCTGCGGTAATCCGCTGCTAGCGATAGCTGATCATCCTATCACCGCCGGGCAAAGTGGTCTCGCATTGCTGCATTCTTTCTAACCAGTCGTGCGGCCAAATCTGCCTTAGCGGCGTTCCCATGGTGCTATCAAGAGGCTTGTCTCCCCGGAACAGCACATACTCATCAACAAGTTCACTCCGGGCACCTAGTGAGCGGGCAATGCGCGGGCCGGCTTCGACCATCAGCCGGGTCAAGCCGCGATCGGCCAGTGTTGACATTATACAGGTCCAGTCGAGCCCCTCAGCCGCGCGCGCCGCATCAGCACCCGTACCAATCCGAAGTATTTCGGCGCCCAAGTGCTCCAGCGCTGCCGCCTTATTCCCCTCGGCGTCCGAGCTACACAAAACCCACAAAGGCACGTCGCGCGCGCTGTTTACGAGTTTAGAATTTAATGGCAGCCGCAAGGTCCGGTCGAGCACTATGCGGATCGGCGATGCGCTGGTCATACTCGGCAGACGGCAGGTCAGCTCGGGATTGTCGGCGAGCACTGTCCCGATTCCGGTCAGCACCGCATCGGTCTGGGCCCGCATCAGATGAACGCGCTTCCGAGCAGCCGCACCCGTGACCCAGACCGGCTTACCGGCTTGTGCGTGCGAGACAAGGTCATTGGCGCTAACCGCCAACTTCATCTGCACGAACGGGCGGCGCGCCTGCACTCGCCTGATATGACCAAGCGCGATCCAGCGGGCTTCGCGCTCGCAAACACCTTCAACCACCGCAATCCCGGCGGCGCGCAACATGGCAATACCGCGCCCGGCAACGCGGGCATCTGGATCGCCAGTGCCAACAACGACCCGGGCAATGCCAGCGTCAATAATCGCCCGGGCACAAGGCGGTGTTTTGCCGGTATGGGAGCACGGCTCCAGCGTGACATAAATGGTGGCGCCTTTGGCCGCTGGTCCCGCCGCCGCCAAAGCCTGGGTTTCCGCATGGGGGCGCCCGCCAGGTGCCGTGTGGCCGGTCCCGACAATTTCAGCCTGGTCCGCGCTCGATATCTCCATGCTGCCCATGTCCAAGCTTCCCAGATCCTCGCTTCCACTCACCGCCGCTTGCCCGCCGCGATGGTTACCCATCCCTCGCACAATCACCGCACCAACGGACGGGTTGGGCATGGCCCGCCCCAGGCCGCGCCGCGCCAGGGTCAGGGCATATTGCATGAACCGCACATATTGCGGGCGCGGAATTGAGTTATCTGGAGCAAGTTTTGTCATGGCGCGCAATCAATGAGCCGTTTTGGATCGGGAGCTAGAATCGGAGGCGGATTTGGCTTTTCGTTCGACGGTGCGGGATTTTGCAATCGGTTCGCCGCTCGGCTCAACACCGGATTTCGGCTCAGCTGGCGCGCTGGCAAGATCGCCCTCATTGCTGTCCTGCGACAGCTCGCCGAGCACCTCGTGGAAATCCGACGCCTCGCGAAAATCCTTATAGACCGACGCAAAGCGCACATAGGCCACGCCGTCGACAGCGCGCAGGGCCTCCATCACCAGCTCACCTATAGTACTGCACGGAATTTCGGGCTCGCCCAGGCTTTCAAGCTGGCGCACGATCCCCGACACCATGCGCTCAATCCGCTCCGGCTCAACCGGGCGTTTGCGCAGCGCGATCTCAACGGAATGCGAGAGCTTGTCGCGCGCGAACACCGCCCGTTTGCCTGACCGCTTAACCACGGTCATCTCGCGCAATTGCACCCGCTCAAACGTTGTGAACCGGCCGCCGCAATCGGGACAGACCCGGCGCCGACGAATGGCCGCGTTTTCTTCGGTCGGGCGGCTATCCTTGACCTGGCTATCGTTACCGGCGCAATAGGGGCAGCGCATGAGTTATGCTCCAAAGAGTTCAGATTAAGCCAAAGTGAAGAACGGCGGAAAAACTCGTCACTCTCGTTACTCAGGCATGACCGCCACTTAGCCATAAATCGGAAAGCGCTCGCACAGCTCCATGGCCTCGCGCTTGATGCGGCTCTCCACCTGGCCATTGCCTTTCGGGCCATTGCTTCCCAGCCCGTCCAATACTTCAGCCATCATGCGGCCAATGGTTGTGAACTCATCGGTGCCGAAGCCGCGCGTTGTGCCTGCCGGTGTCCCCAGCCGAATGCCCGATGTTACAAAGGGTTTTTCCGGATCAAACGGAATGCCGTTTTTATTGCAGGTCAGATTAGCCCGGCCCAGCGCTTTTTCGGCAATATTTCCGGTTACTTTTTTGGGGCGAATATCGACCAGCATCAGATGATTATCAGTGCCGCCCGAGACGATATCAAGCCCGTTGTCCTGCAAGGATTTGGCCAGCGCGCGGGCGTTATCAACAATGTTTTGGGCGTAGATTTTGAACTCCGGCTGCAGCGCCTCTTTGAAGGCCACCGCTTTGGCCGCGATGATGTGCATCAACGGTCCGCCCTGCAAACCGGGGAAGACAGCAGAGTTAAGCTTTTTGGCAATGGCTGCGTCATTGGTCAGGATCATGCCGCCGCGCGGCCCGCGCAGGGATTTATGCGTCGTCGTCGTGCAAACATGGGCGTGCGGGACCGGCGAGGGGTGAACGCCGCCTGCAACAAGCCCAGCAAAATGCGCCATATCAACCATCAGATAAGCGCCCACCTCATCGGCGATTTCGCGAAAGCGCTTGAAATCCCAATGCCGCGAGTAAGCCGTGCCGCCAGCGATAATCAGCTTCGGTTTATGCTCTTTGGCCAGCCGCGCCACTTCGTCCATGTCCAGAAGATGATCGTCTTCGCGCACACCGTAAGGCACGACGTTGAACCATTTGCCGGACATATTAACCTTGGAGCCGTGGGTCAGATGACCGCCGGAATTAAGATCGAGCCCCATGAAGGTATCGCCCGGCTGCAGCAGCGACAGGAATACCGCCTGGTTCATCTGGCTACCGGAATTGGGCTGCACATTGGCAAATTCGCAGCCGAACAATTGCTTGGCGCGCTCAATCGCCAACGTCTCGACGATATCGACATATTGGCAGCCGCCATAATAGCGCTTGCCCGGATAGCCTTCGGCATATTTGTTGGTCAGCACACTGCCGGCCGCTTCCAGCACAGCCTTGGAGACGATGTTCTCCGAGGCGATCAGCTCGATCTCATGGGACTGGCGCCCGGCTTCTTTTTCGATTGCATCGGCGACGTCAGGGTCGGTCTGCGCCAATGTGTTAGAGAAAAATCCGGGGAATAGGGGCTGGCTGGTTGTGGACATGGTGCTTTATCCTGAGCTGAATCGTCGAATAAGATTTGAGCGGCGCGAACAGCTTCAAGGATTTGGGCTGCCAAACGGCAATCAATCAAACAGCCGCGTCCGTAGGCCCTCTTTACATGAGCCGGCAGCCAACAACAAGATGGAGAATACAGTGTTTGGTCGCCGCCAGTCGTGGCACGCCGCCAAGCTGAAACTTATTCTGCGGCGACCGCGTGAACGCTGGTCGGCAATTTCAGCTCGGCCCACAGCGTGATCAGCGCATTTACCAGATGATCCATATCGGCATCTGAATGGACGGGCGAGGGACATAACCGCAGCCGCTCAGTCCCCTTGTCAACGGTTGGGTAATTGATCGGTTGCACATAAATCTGGAAGCGCTGCATCAGCGCATCGGTCACCTGTTTGCATATAACAGGATCGCCGACAAAGACCGGTACAATATGCGACGGATTTTCCATCACCGGAATACTGGCGGCGCCCAGACGCTGCTTCAAAGTGCGGGCGCGTTCCTGGTGCCGGGTGCGCTCCTCCTGGCTCTTTTTCAGATGGCGCACGCTTGCCAGACCGCCGGCGACAACTGCGGGCGCCTGTGATGTGGTAAAGATAAAACCGCTGGCATAGGAACGTATGGCGTCGATGATAACGCTCTCGGCGGCGATATAACCGCCCATCACACCGAAGCCTTTGCCAAGCGTGCCGTTGATAATGTCGACTTTATCCATGACACCATCGCGTTCGGCAACGCCGCCGCCGTGAGCGCCGTAAAGACCAACCGCATGAACTTCATCAAGATAGGTGAGCGCACCATATTTCTTGGCCAGATCGCAAATCGCACCGATTGGCGCAATGATGCCGTCCATGGAATAGACGCTTTCAAAGGCGACAAGCTTGGGCGCGTCAGGGTCGGCGGCTTTCAGTTTGGCTTCCAGATCGGCCAGATCATTG
>JAJRRE010000275.1 GCA_024279745.1 Alphaproteobacteria bacterium | reverse complement strand
TCACAAGCGAAAGCCTTAACCCATGCGCAAAGCGCTCGTCGTCACTTTAGCTATCTCAATCGCGCTCGCCAGTTACGCCATTTGGCCCTTCTGGTCAGTTTATCAGTTGCGCCAGGCCCTCAAGGCTGGAGATCTGCCGGCTATCGACGCGCGGGTCGAGTGGCAGACGGTACGCACCAGCTTAAGGCAATCTTTGCTTAGCCGCCTTGCCGCCCCCAATTCGATGCGCGCGCCCACAGGACCGGTCGGACCCAGTCCTGGCTCCTGGCGCACTATGTGGCGCAATGTTAAATCGGCAATTACAGTCAGCGTTGTTGAAAATACGGTTGATCGATTGCTGACCCCGGCCGGACTGGCCCGGCTGTTTGCCGCTCGCGAGACCTATCGCCGGGACGTCTTGCCATCACTTGGGATAAACAAACCCAAAGGGCCGCTGAACGGTACTTGGCTGGAGGGCGGCAGGATTGAGCGCGCTGTGGTCCAAATCAAGCGCCTAAAAGCAATAGATATTATCAGCCCAACGCGCGTGGAAATGAAAGTTCAGACCCGATATAACCCGAACCGACATTACATTACCGTCCTGCAGTTGAAAGATTATACCTGGAAGTTGGTTGGGCTGCGTTTGCTGGCCCAGTCCACTGAACTGTCCACTGAACTGTCACCTAACTAGTCCCCTGACCAGAATTGATAATCTCCATAGAGCAGATCATGCTGTAGGTGAAATCCGCAAAGCTAAACCCTGTTCCAGGTCCGCCAGCCAGATAACTCTTCTCATCCCATTTAAAATAATGATCAGCGACGTTTATAACATTGACAGCTCCCCTCATACGGACGACAAATTCTTGTCCTATCACTAGGCCCGTGAATGGGCTGGCCAGTTGGCGGCACTTAACATTGGGACGGCGGAAATAGTCGGGCGACTGCCGGTGTGGTCGCACGTTCTGCACTTTGTTTGCAAAGCCGATATGGAGTTTGCAAAACCGATAAGGGCAGACCCGGCGGCAAGTGTCTTTTTGCAAGTGCCAGAATGCAAGTGCCTGATTGTAGCCGTAAAAATTTATCCATGCGTGGTTCGGTCTGACAAGAAATAGATTGAACACATGTCGGTGACGATCTTGACATCAGCAAGATACAGCCACTAGCAACAATGATTAGAGAAGGTCGTTCCGATTTTTGTGTCCTCTTCAAATTCCCAATCCGGCGAGCCGGCAACAGCCGCGGCCCCAAACACTTCCCCCACCGCAGGCCCAGCCGCGAGTACAGCCGCGGGTACAGCCGCGGGCCTAAGCAAATCTTCTGGCGCATTCAGCACCAACGAAGGCAACGCCGGCGGCGGTGATGGTGCCGCGAGTGGGTCCAGCAAACCGCCCGAAGGCGAACAATTGACGCTAAGCTGGCGCGATCCACATGGCGGGTTGCTTAAACTCTCAGTTTTCAACTTCACCTTGCGAATTTTAACCCTCGGCATTTATCATTTCTGGGGCAAGACCGAAGTCCGCAAACGCATTTGGTCGTCCATGCGTCTGCAAGGTGAGCCCTTCGAATATACCGGCACGGGTTGGGAAATGTTCAAAGGCTTTGTCGTGGTGTTTTTAATTGTCCTGTTACCACTGGCATTGTTCTCTTTTGGCATTCAGCTCTTTGTTACCTCTCCTGCCACGCAAGCGATGCTTATGGTGCCGCTCTACTTCATCATCTTCACATTGGTTGGCATGGGAACCTACCGCGCCCAGCGCTACCGCCTGTCACGCACGCGCTGGCGCGGTATCAGAGGCTCACTCACCAATGGTAAGTCATTCAAATATGCCATGATCTATATCGGCACTGCGCTGCTGATCCCCCTTACCGCCGGTTGGATTATTCCCTGGCGCGAAACCGTGTTGCAGGGGTTCTTGACGAATGAAACCAGTTTCGGCAATCGTCCCTTACGGTTCACTGCCGATGCCGGGCCCTTATATAAACGCTATTGGGTGGTCTGGCTGGCGGCAATCGTTGCCTATGTCGGTGGTATGTCGTCGTTCTTCGCGCTCTTCTGGGAGAAATTTGCAGCCGTTCAACGCGGCGTGCCGCTCAGTTACACGACCAAGGACTGGTTCATTATTGGTGGCATCGTCTTTTTTTCCATGTTGTTTTATTTGCTGGTCAAAGCCTGGTACAGCGCCGGCTTGATCAATTATTTCGCCGCCCACACCTGGTATGGCCGCGCGAAATTTAAAGGCCGCGCCACGGCGTTAAGTCTGGTCTGGCTGACATTCACCAATTTTCTCATGACCGTTGCCACTCTGGGCGCGTTGGCGCCGGTCGCGCAGGCGCGCTTCATGAGATATTACGTGTCCCGCCTGGAAATCGATGGATCAATTCCCCTCGAACGGGTTGGACAAAATGAAGATGCCCTGGAAATGCGCGGCGAAGGGCTAGCAACGGCGTTTGATATCGATGCATTTGGATAAATACAAACAATATAGTGCGCGGCTGACCACCGGCGCAGCGGCAATTTCGCATCCAGTGATGGTTCGCTTGGCACGCAACGGTATCGAGATTGATGCCGGGCTGTCATTTGGCCAAACCACGGGGCAACAAGCCTCTGGGAGCCAAGACGCTGGACGGCCGGTCTGGCATTATGAGGATCTGTCCTCAGGTGTTCCCATCACCGCAAACAGCAGCGAAGTTCTGATCTGCGACGGCAAACAACCGGGCGCGACCTTGCTTGTTGACGACCCGGCATTCGCAGCAAATCTGGTACGCCTGTCGCCGCAAATCGGGGCGAGGGCCTGGCGAACCGTTGGCCTGAAACCGGCGGTTAGCATAACGGCCACGGTTGCCGGCTTCATCGGCTTGATTTATGCCACCGATTACAGCCCGGCCAAAACAATTGCCAACGTCCTCCCCGAACGTGGACGTGTCGTGCTGGGCGAACGTGTCATCACGTCCATGACCAAGAAACGCCGCGCCTGCACCGATCCTGCCGGACGCCGCGCGCTAAACCACATGATGACCCGGTTATCGACTGCCGCCGGCCTTGAAAAACCCTTCAAAGTCACCGTCGTAAAATGGGGATTAGTCAACGCCTTTGCCGCGCCCGGTGGCCAATTGATCTTAACCAGCGGGCTCATTCGCAAAGCCACGTCCGCCGATATGGTCGCCGGCGTCATGGCTCATGAAATGGGCCACGGAATTGAACTGCATCCCGAAGCGGGCCTCGTGCGGGCGCTTGGCATGTCCGCAGCTGGCGAATTCTTTTTCACCGGATCGTCATCGGCAATCAAAAATATCGGTTTTATTCTGGCAACGTTGAGTTACACCCGTAGAGCCGAAACGGAAGCCGATCAACACGCATTGAAAATCTTAAAAAAAGCCGGCATCTCGACCAAGCCGCTTTCGGAATTTTTCAATAACCTCGCAAAGAAGTCTAAAAATTCAAGCATTGGCAAAGTGCTGAACAAATATCGCTTTTTGTCGACGCATCCGCCAAGCCCGGAGCGCGCAAAACTGTTTAACGCCGGCTTGTCCTACAAAGTTACGCCGGTCATTAGCCAAAAAGAATGGGCTGCTTTGCGTGTAATTTGCGGCAAACCGCCAAAACGGTTGAGCCCCAAAGAACTACTTGCTCAGCGCCGCAAGCATCTTGATGCCGCAATTAAAACAACCACCGCCATCTTGGCCAAAGACCCAACGAATATTAGAGCACTAACGCGCCGGGCCTCGACATACAGACGGCTTGAGCAATATGATAAAGCGCTCAAGGATCTTGCCAAACTGGTCAAATTGCAGCCGGACAAATCGTTGCTGCATTTCAAGCGGGCGCGAATTTATGAAACCTTGAAGCAAACCCAAAAAGCAATCGAATCGTATAATCAGACGATTGCGTTAGCGCCGAAGAACTCAAAAATGTACCGTTTCCGCGCGAAATTGCTGGCGCAGCAAAAAAAATGGGACGAAGCAATTTGGGACCTCAATACAGCCATCACCATCAAACCCAAGCGCACCGATTACTATATCGCGCGGGCGCAGGCATATCGCGGCAAAGGCGATCAGACCAACGCACTCGCGGATATCGCAGCGGTCTTAAAGATCTCGCCAAAATCAGCATTGGCATATCTTGAGCGCGGACGGATCAGAGCGGCAATGAAGCAGGATGAGGATGCGATCGCCGACTATTCGAAGGCTGTATCGATCGCCCCCCGTTACGCTATGATCCGCATCTTACATGCGCGCGGCAGAGCCTATGAACGTGTTGGGGACCATCAGGCAGCGACTGCCGATTACAGAAAATTGCTGACACTAAAAGCCTTTACTAAGGCGACCAAAGAGCATCACAAGCACGCCCGCACGAGGCT
>JAJRRE010000274.1 GCA_024279745.1 Alphaproteobacteria bacterium | reverse complement strand
GGCATTGAGCGGCACCAGCCGTTCGCGCCCGCCTTTGCCCTTGATGGTCAGCACCTGGCCGTCGCCCTGCAGCACATTGCGCGGCATGGCAACCAGCTCGCTCACCCGCAGACCGGTGGCGTAAAGCATCTCGATCAGACATATCAGCCGCAAGGCGCGAAACCGCTCCATGTCGCCGGCCCCGGACAAGGCGGAAAATCGGCGATGAGCGGCGTTGATCAAGCGGTCAACTTCATCGATGGTCAAGGTTTTGGGTAGGGGGCGTTCGCGCTTGGGACCGGTGAATCCGATTGACGGGTCTTCAGTTATGATCTGCTCGGAGGTTAAAAAGCGAAAAAATTGCCGGATAGCCGACAGCCGCCGGGCACGCGAGGCGGTGGCCAATCCCGCCTTTGAGATATCGTGCAGATAGGCGCTGATGTCGTCGGCGATCACGTCGCCGATGGCCGGTTGGCGGTGCGCCAGAAAACTCAAAAAGTGGTCGAGGTCGCGCCGGTAGGCGGCCAGCGTATTCTCCGACGCGCCGCGCTCGGCCGCGATCATATCGAGAAAGCCGTGCAGTTGCGCGCGTGCATATTGACTGGTGCGGTCCATTGTGATCGGCCCTGCTGCGGTCTTATTGATAGCGGTCTGGCGACGGCTGCACTCAACCGCAGTCAAATTTGTGTCTGTGTTTCACGAATTCGAATCAATCTTAACACGTTGACCAGCCATTTAAGAATACAACGTATCTGACGGCGCCGGGTTTCTAGCGTAGGCGGCGCGGCCAGATATCGATTAGCGCCTCAAAGGCCAGGCGGCGCGCATCGCCCTTTAAACCAACGGTGCGCAAAGCTCGAATGGTGTCGCCCAAGGCAATCATATGGGCGCCGTAAGCCCCTTTGGGACCAATAGTGCGCAAGGCCAGCAAGGCAGTATGTCCGATTTCACCGCGCTTTGCCGCGTTTCCCAAGCGGGGCAGCACGCCAGTCTTGGGCAAGAAACCCTTTGCCGGTTGCGGTGTTCTGCTGGCCGCTTCCCATAGCGGGATCGGAACATTATATTCCAGCGCATCCAGTACCGTCGCCAGCCGGTGCAGATCATCGGATTTAAAAGCTTTGCGCTCAGCCAACCGTGACAGGGCAGGCAGATCGGCGCCGCGCCGTCCGCCGCTAAAGTTTCGCTCATCAGGATCGGCGATATCGATCAACGCCATCCAGTGGTCAAGTCGCCCGCGATCAGACCCGGCAGCCCAGCGGCGGGCCAGCTGATAGTCGCCGCCCGTCACCGCAATCTCTGTAGCCGTTTGCGAAAACGCGCCCAGGCCGTCGGCGCGCATGTCGGCCAGTGGCCGCAGCAGCATTTTGGCGACGATAAAATGCAGGCGGTCACGTTTGGCCAGCTTCAACAAAGCGCGCATATATTGTGCACGGCGGCGCGGGCTCCGGGCCGCTTCAATGGCCTGGAATAATAAGGCGCGGCGTTTAGGCCGACGGGATTTAGTGGGGAGTGGATCGGCGATGTCGGCGCGGTTAAAGCGCTGTGCGCGGTAGACGTCGGCCAATGTAGCGGCTGTGATGGCATGAATAGCGGCGGCGCGTTCACCCGCTACAAGGCGCAAGGCCGGTTTGGTTTTGCCGTCAAGGGCCAGGGCACCGGGAACGGCCGGTTCGGCTGTCGGCAAGGTATCGGTGACATCGGCGGAGCTGACCAATTGCAAGAAGCGCAAACTCAATAGTGTCATGCGGTCCGGGACTTCCAGACGCGGTTTGGTACCGCTGGCTACAGATTCCATGATCGCAAGCGCAAGCGGTGCGCGAACCTTTTCTTCGCGTGCCAGTTCAGCTGTCAGACCGGCCGCCTCGGGCCGATTGTCGGCTGCTGCGCAATAGCCCAAAATCAGCAAGCCTTGACCTTTGATGCGGCGGGGCATGGCGGCGTTTGGCCGGATGGCGCGGCGGGCCAGATCGCAGGCACGGCGGCGCTTGCCAATGCCGATCAAGGCGCGGGCATGCAATGTAGCGAGCAGCGGATCGGCGCCATCTTCGCGTGGGCTATCTGCGGCGGCAGCGACATCGCCAACCAGGCCGGAGCGGTATAGCGCCTCCAAAGCCAAGGCGGCATGATAATTTTGGACGCGGGCCGGTCCCGGTCCATCGTCACCGGCGAAGGAGCCGGCAGTGTCGCCAGTCCGATCATTTCCAGCACCAGGACCAGCACCAGCGCCAGTCGCTTCAGGGCGCGCCGAAGATAGCCATAAGCGGCGCCACAAAGAATGGAGAACAGGTGAGCGCGGCGGAATGGTTAAGCCGGCCACCAAATTTTCGACCTGTTTGGAATTCAATCCGCGCCAGATATCACCGGGAAGCGCACGCGCTGAACTTTGGCCCAGGCGGGATTGTATTGGCCGGCCAGCGGGTTCAGCGGGGCCATAGTCCGTGTTTTGGCCATATCTATCTGTGCTAGCGGCGCGCCGGTTGAGTGCGGCGCGGTTCTTTTGCGCGCCGCGTCGGTCGGATATTGGGGGGACTGTGCGGTAGGTTTCCCAGCTGTTTTCTCGCGCTGAGCGCCGGCCTTTGGTAGATCTTTCGCGGCCAGGGGCGGGGCGCCGCGCATAAGCGTTGTCGGCAGCGTTGTTGGCCGGCCGGACCGCGCTGGCGGCGCCATCCAACGGCGCTAATTCTTCAGACTGCACAGCGGCATCGCGCCCGGTAAGAGGAGCGCCGCCGCTGGTGCCGGTGCTGGCACCCGTCCTGGTTTGTGTGCCAAAATTGCGGCGTGAGTTGCGGCTGCGTTGGCGGCGGCGCGCTTTGCGGCGGGCGGCGGCGCGGTCCTGCTCGGCAAAGGGGCGCCATTCATCTTGCGCAAAAACCGGCGACGAAGATCCCGGCAGGCCCGGCAACCCCGCCACAAGTAAGATCGTCAAACCGGTAAGGACAACAAATGGCAAGCTCAGTGGGCTATGGATATTCAGCCTTATTTTCAATTGGTTGAGCTTTATATTTAATTCCATTTGTCAACTGCCTTGATTGCTGCGACAGATATATTTGTGCAGATTGCTCGGGCGCGTAAACTGCGGCGCCGAACGGCATCGTCAGCGGCGGATTTTCACACCTGTAACCGTGTGGGTCGTTTCTTTGGCAACCGGTTCGAAATATTTATCGAGTATATACAAACTGGCATAACCGATGCCGACAATAACGCTCACGAGAAAGACAAATCGGAAAAGGCTAGGCATTCTTGTGATAACCTTGACTTGAGGTTGAGTGCTATGGAGTTCCAAGGTGGCGCCAATATGGCCTCACGCGCGATGATAACCATGAAACTTGCCCGATTTTTGGTGATTTCATGTTGAAAGCAATTATACGGGAAATTATGCGGCTCTTTGTTGGAAGTACAGGTCACTCAATGTTTTGCAGATGCGGTTCTTTTAACAGATATAGTTGGGTTAAGCAGATACAGTTGATTTTGCGGCCAACCCTTGCGGGGCAGCGCGGAGAATAGTGATTAAGGTATGATTCGATTCGGATTTAAACGGAAGAAGAAGCAAGATCAATTATGCGAGTCGGCCAAAGCCCTTCGGGAGGCTCTTGGTTCGCGTTCACTAGTTATGATCGGACTTATGGGTTGTGGCAAGTCCTCGATTGGTCGCCGATTGGCGGCGCGATTGCAAATGCCGTTTGTCGATGGCGATGACGCCATTGAAGAAGCCGCCGGT
>JAJRRE010000273.1 GCA_024279745.1 Alphaproteobacteria bacterium | reverse complement strand
GGAGGCTGACAAACGACCCAGGTCGAAACTCGTTGTGGCTGCTTCCTTCCGGACCTGACCAGATTGGCGAGGGACATGTCCGCCGCCAACCTCCCACTGGCGAATATGGTACAGACTGATAGGCAGATTCAAGCCCTCAAACGACGAAAAATCGAGAAAATTCATAAATTTCGATAACGTTACCCCACCGCAATGAGCAAGACCGTCGACCTGATGCGGCAATCTTGACTGTGTGGTCTCATTGAATAGCTCAAAACACATTTCAAACCACAATGAATACTTGTGTAATCACGACTCTCGCAATCACCCTCAGTTAAATAACAGCAGCACTCATTTATTCCCAATGTATTACCGCATATCATTGCTGTCTTTATTTACTCTATACTACAGATGAACCACAGACGACCATTCCAATGGCTCCTCGATGCACAATTCAAGCAATTGTTGCAGTCGTTGATTGCGTGCAACACTTGAAATCGATAACGCGCTGCGAGTTTCAGTTGTTATTGCACAGCAGTTGAAGGTATGAATAACCTCCTGCGGCGGCGCTTTAGCCAAGCATTCGTCGATCTCACAGGCCCCCAACAGTGTCAGGATGCGTTGTGTACAATTTCCGCTTTTCAAATCGTTTGTTTCAAGGACCATCGGGCCTTCTAACCCGGTTTTCTCGATTGCCTGAGTTGCAGGGGCCGCAGCGTCCAAGCCCAAGCCTCGGGCGTCGCGTTAGCCTTGGCAGAACCGTGCTAACGGCGACATTTATTGCGCTCTTTGCGAGCGGCCTGATTGCCACAGCCGGCGATGCCGCCGCCAAGCGCAAACGCTCCAAGTCCTCCAGACAGTCTGTGGTCGTCAAAAAACCCGCCAATCCATTACTGATTGTTATTTCGCTGAACCGGCAACGGGTTTCAGTTTTCGACGGCACCAAAATGATCAGCCGCTCGCGCGTATCGACCGGTAAATCCGGCCACCGCACACCGCGCGGCATCTTCTCGATCCTGCAAAAAAACCGGCATCATTTCTCTAACCTGTATAATGACGCGCCGATGCCGTTCATGCAGCGCCTGACCTGGTCCGGGATTGCCTTGCATCAAGGGCGCGTCCCAAGATATCCCGCGTCCCATGGCTGCATTCGCCTGCCGGGCGGATTTGCCAGCCGATTGTTCCGTATGACGTCCTATGGCACGCGCGTGATTGTAGCGCGCGATCCGGTTGCACCACGATATTTCGAGCACGCCGATTTGTTCAAACCGTTGCCGCCACTTAGCACGTTGGTGCACACAGCCGCATTGCAACCCAACTCGTCCACACCGCCAGGCACTGCGTCCGCAACTGCGGATGCACCTGCATCGCCGCCGCCTCAAAGGACATTAGTTCGCTCTGGCAGCGCGGCGCGCCCCCCCCTCCCACAAGACGGCAATCTGATCACCGGCAGCATTGCCTCCCAATCCGATGGCGCCACTGCTCGTGCCAGCACAACCGGGTCCATGTGGCTCTCGCGAGCGCAGCTGAAAGCCAAACGCGGCGCCGAACTGGCAGCACTGCGGCAAACGATTGAAGATCGCCAGAACGCGATCAAAGCTGCCCAAGACCTGATCGCCACAAGACGCGAGGCCTTGCAGGCCGCCGGAGAAGATGTGGCAGTTGTCAAACGAGAAATTCGGCAGCTTAAACAACTCCAGACGCGGGCCAAACGGCAGGCAAAACGAGCTGTTACCGCCCTTAAGGCATTTGAAAAACGCTACAGTAATAAAAGCTTTGATGCGGTTGCCGATGCAGAAGAAATCGCCAGCGCATCGGTGCGCGAAGAGGTACTGGAAACACGATATTTCGAAACTGTGGAAGAATTTGAAGCGGCCCGGCGCGACACCCAAGCGATGGCGCAGCAATTGCCCGATTATAGCCGCCAGATCGGCGTGGCACGAGCCACCCTGCGCGACGCAAAAGCCGCCGCCAAAGCCGCCTTTCGTGCCTCCCTGGCTGCGAAAAACGCTCTCAAACAGGCCCTGCGCGAAGACAAACGTCGCAATAAACCAATAGCCATTTTCATTAGCCGCAAGAAGGGCCGACTGTATATTCGCCAAGGCTACAAGCCGATTTATGAAACGCCGGTCACAATCGCCAATGCCGATCAGCCAATTGGCACGCATGTCTTCACGGCATTGCAATTCACCGACGATAAGAAGGACCTCAACTGGTCGGTTGTCTCCTTCGATGCGGCTATTCGGGCGCCGCGCTCATCAAAGCGAAAGAAACGCAATATCAGCTTGAAGCGCATTCGCCCCGATGAGGCGTTGGAGCGGGTGGCAATTCCCGATGCCGCGCGCTATTTGATTGCCCAATTGATTAAACCGGGATCGTCCTTGATTATCTCCGACAAGCGGGCCAACAATGAAACTGGAAAACATACTGATTTCATCGTCTCGTTGAACTGAGCCAGGCCCAAAAACATAGTCTTGTCGATCGGCTTAAATGATTGCGTTGCTGGCAGATAAGCAGGAGCTGCGTCTCCGGTCGGCGGCTGCGCTGTAGCAACCACAACGCGATGAAACCACAGTGCTAAATGGCCCGATTGCACTGCCTCGCAGGACATGCTTCCCTGCCGCCACTATAACGCAGACGATTGAGGGCCAGGAGGGCAATTGGCAATGATGACGTCACGCAGCTTCGATACTGCAAAAATGGCGATAGATCGCCTGAGCACCCAGCGCACGGATAGCGCTTGGCTCGAAGCCCAGCAAAAGGCGCCAGGCGCGCGGTTTATGGTTTTGGCGGATCTAAGCCCGGTGATCCGCTCCAATGAAGCACGCACAAACGCCGCGTTGGCCTGGTTCTCGCCGGAGCAAATCGCCGGTTTTCGCCTGCCAGTTTCCGAAGCATTATTTCTGGGCCGGGACAAATCTACCGGCGACAATCTCTTCGCGATCTGCGTGCCCGAACATATGGCGCGGCTGGCGCCCGGCGGCGCTGAGAACCTGCGCCCGATTGTCGATCTGCGCTCCTTGGCCATACAGGGCGTCATGCCGCCAAACGATATGATGCTGGCGGGCGAGGCGCGCTCGCTATGGTCCTGGCATTTAAATGCGCGCCATTGCGGTCATTGCGGCGGCACCACCAACGTCAAAGACGGCGGCTGGAAACGAAAATGTTGGGCCTGCGGCCAGGAATGGTTTCCGCGCACCGACCCGGTTGTGATCATGCTCATTAGCGACGGCGCGCGCTGTCTGCTGGCCCATGAAAAACAATTCAATGATAACGTCTATTCAACATTGGCCGGCTTTGTCGAACATGGCGAAACCATAGAAGACGCCGTGCGCCGTGAGGTCATGGAAGAAGTCGCCATCGAAGTCGGCGATGTCGCCTATGTCGCCTCGCAGCCCTGGCCGTTTCCTCATTCTTTAATGATCGGCTGTGTCGGCAAAGCGCTTTCGAGCGACATCACCATTGACCCGTCTGAGATCGAAACCGCCCGCTGGTTCTCACGCGAAGAAGCCGCTGCAATGCTTGCAGGCGACCACGGCGAAGGCCTGCTCGCGCCGGGCCCCTATGCCATCGCCAACTGGTTGCTCAAGGACTTCATTAACGGCAAAATCTAAAGGCGCAGCCTTGCAGGCGCAGCCTTGAAGACGCAGCCTTGAAGACGCAGCCTTGAACGCACAGCCTTAAACGCATAGCCTTATGCCATCTGCCTGCCACCAACCCCAAGCTGTGGTCCGCTTTCCCGTTGCTATCTGGTTTACCGTAATGCCTTGCTGGCACGGGATGTAAAACGAAAAAAGTCATACCGGTGCGTGTCACCGGTATCGCCTTGCCACAAAACAGACCCGAGTGTTTTGTCGCGATTCCCAACATTTACCGTGACCACGCCCGCAGCAACCGGGATCGCGTTGCCCCCGGCAACAAGTTCTGGGGCTGGCAAGCCGCGCGATGACATTGGTATTTGATGCAAGTCATACTGCGACCGATAGCAACCGGAGACCTTAAACAATTTCATCATCATCAAAAATTGGATCACCGTCGAGCACATCGGAAATCTCTTCAATCCGCCCCTCCGCCTGAGCCGGCTGCGCCACTTGTGCGATATTGAACAAAGCGTCGGCACTGTTGACCACAGAAATATTCGTGCGCCCAATGATCACGCCGCCGCGGCTGGCTTTCACTTCAACCATTGTGCCGTCATAGGGATTGGTGACAACGCCAAGCACATCGCCTGCCACGACACTGTCGCCCAATGTCTTATAGGCGCTGAACAGGCCGCCATCATCGGCGCGCATCCAACGGCTCGCCTCTGCATAAACCGGCTTAATTGGGCGGCGCGGCGTTGCCTTGATATTGGTCATACGCAGCTCAAAGAGCACCCGCAAAATCCCGCGCATTCCGGCACGCACCGACAGCTCATCCAGCCGCAGCGCCTCGCCCGCCTCATAGACCAGCACATTAACGCCCAGCTCCTTGGCCGCGTGACGCAAAGACCCCTCGCGCAGTTTCGATTGCAAGATCACCGGCGGCCCGAACGCCATCGCCAGATCGCGCAAACGCGGCTGAACGAAATCGCCGCGCAATTGCGGCAGGTTGGAACGGTTGATTGCACCTGTGTGCAGATCAATCCCCAGATCCGCCTTGGCGACGATCTCATGCAAAAACAAATGTGCAATCTGCCCAGCCAATGAGCCCGCCGCCGCGCCGGGAAAACAGCGGTTAAGATCACGCCGGTCAGGCAAATAACGGGTTTGGGCAATGAACCCGAAGGCATTGACAATCGGAACAAACAACAATGTGCCGCGCAAGCCCTTATGCAGCCCGGCCGACAGTAATCGCCGAATGATCTCAACTCCCACGACCTCATCGCCGTGAATGGCGGCATTGATAAACACCACTGGCCCTTCGCGCCGCCCATGCAAAACATGCACCGGCAGCGTTACCGGCGTATGGTTCGAGAGCATGGCGACCGGCAGATCGATCAGATCGCGCAATCCAGCCTTGATGCGTTTGCCGCCAATTTCAAAATCCGGTCGCATGGCTCTACCCATGCCCGCGCGTGCGCGTTTTGCCGGGCTTATGGGTTTTGGCGAGGAAATCAATTATCTTGCCGGCGACATCAATCCCGGTTGCGGTCTCAATGCCCTCCAGGCCGGGCGAGGAATTGACCTCCATGACAACAGGCCCATGATTAGAGCGCAGCAAATCGACGCCGCACACATTCAGCCCCATGACCTTGGCCGCACCCAGGGCAGATGAGCGCTCCTGTGTCGTGATTTTAATAGGCCGGGAAGAGCCGCCGCGATGTAGGTTGGAGCGAAAATCCCCCTCAACGCCCTTGCGCTCCATGGCCGCAATCACTTTGTCGCCGATGACCAGACAGCGGATGTCGGTGCCGCCCGCCTCCTTGATGAATTCCTGCACCAGAATATTGACATTGGCGCCGCGAAACGCCTCGATCACGGATTTCGCCGAATTATGCGTCTCCGCCAGCACGACACCAATGCCCTGCGTGCCTTCCAGCAGTTTGATCACCACCGGCGCGCCACCCGCCAGCGCTATGACTTCATCGGCCTTCTTGGCGTCATTGGCAAATACCGTCACCGGCAGGCCGACGCCCTTGCGTGACAATAATTGCATCGAGCGCAGTTTATCGCGCGAGCGGGTGATCGCGACAGATTCGTTTAGCGGATAGACGCCCATCATTTCGAACTGGCGCAGAACCGCCGTGCCGTAATAGGTGATCGACGCGCCGATCCGCGGGATCACGGCGTCATAGCCCTCAAGTTTTTCGCCATTATAATAAGCCGATGGTTTCAGCGCCGCGATGTTGATCGTCACCCGCAAAGTATTGATGATATCGATGGTGTGGCCGCGAAACTCCGCCGCCTCAACCAGCCGCTTGGAGCTGTAGAGCGCCGGGTTCACACTCAGCATTGCGATTTTCATTTGGCTCTCCGCTTGGTTAAGGGGCTGGATGGTTGTGCATTGGTCTCGTCGCCGCGCTCGTGTTCGTGTCCGCCGTCATCGGTTCCTGGAACGCCGCCGACACTACCACCGCCGGTAATGGATTTTCGCAAGTCCGGCTTTCTGCGACGCCCGCTTTTGCTGGGACCTTGCACATAAGAACGGCCTGAATCCACCACATAGCGCTTTTTGAGCGCGCGCCGCCCCAGCAGCATCCGATAGCCCATCTGATCGCGCCGTGTCAGCGATAAATCGATTTCAAAAACATCTTCACCAAGGCGAATGGTTGTGCGCACAATCACCCGGTCCTGCACATCCCCGCCTGAATTACGGATACGGCGGCGCGCAACAATTGGCGCGCGGCAATGCAAGACGGTCTGACTATCGCGTTGATGCGGGTAGATATCGAACTCGGCGATCTCCCGTCCCTCACGCATCGTGATCTTGACGTTGCGCGCATGAATGGCAGATGTGCGCGCGCCGGTATCGACCTTGGCGCGGACGGACGGGCCGCCAAATTCTGGAAAGGCAACCCATTCGCGCCAGCCGACGATTTTCAGCGGCTCTTTCTTCAGCGGTGCTTTGCGTTGGCTGGCGGCCATCGTTCCCGGCTTGTGCTGCGTAGCTTTGACCTCACGCCCCATGCTGTTTCCCGCTATCCCACCAAAATTTAAAGAGCCAAACAATCCAATCAGCCGCGCCCTTCAAGCTTGTTCACTGATTTTAGCGCCAAGCGCAAGCAAAGTTTCATCGCCCCCCGGCCCGGCCATGACGCCAAGGCCAAGCGGGGCGCCGTCAACAGTGGCCAGCGGCAGGTTGATTTGCGGCAGAGCGCCCAGCCCGGCCAGACATAATAGCTGGAACAAGCGCTCGCGGTAGCCCTCAAGCCCGCCCGCCATTTCTCCGCGCCGCGGCGGCGGCCCTGGTGCCGTGGGCAGACACAAAACCGTACCAGGGGGCAATAAGTCTCGCGCTTCTTGCAGCCATATCTGGCGACGGGCCTTGGGTGCTGCAAGCTCGCCCGGAGTTATGGTTGCGGTCCACTCAATCCGCTCCGCCAGTCCGGTGCCGAATTGAGGATTGGACTCGCGCACCCAGCGCCCGTGGTTTTGCCAGACCTGGGCGCCTTGCATGACGCGAAGATCAAGCACCATCTGCTCAATTCGCTCTGTGCCAAGTCTGATCGGTTTTGCCGGACCAATCAGCGTTTCCAGCTGCGCCAACGCGGGAGCAAGAGCCGCACCAACCTCATCGCCGGCCAGATCAAAGCCATCCTTTAAAACCAGCAGCTGCGTCGGCATGGTCGCGGCCGGCGCGTGGTCATCGAGGAAATAGGCCGCAAGCCGGTTGAGCAGCACCCCGTCGCGGGCAAGCCAGCCGACGGTATCGAAACTATGCGCCAGGGGCGCGACGCCGTGAACCGGAACCCGGCCATGGCTGGTGCGAATGCCGTACAGCCCGCAATAGCTCGCCGGCAACCGCACCGAGCCGCCCGTATCGGAGCCCAGCGCGAAATCAACAAGCCCCGCCGCCACCGCCGCCGCCGAACCAGACGAGGAGCCGCCCGGAATACGCCCTGGCGCATTAACATTGACCGGCGTACCATAATGAGCGTTTTCGCCGTAGAGAGAAAAGCACAGTTCATCGCATTGGGTTTTGCCGATCATGTCGGCGCCTGCCTCAACCAAATTTTGTACCACGCGCGCGGTCTGGGCGGCCGGTTCATGAGTAGCAAGCCAGGTCGGATTGCCAAAGCCGGTGCGATGTCCGGCAATGTCGAACAGATCCTTGACGCCCATGGTCAAACCGCTCAGCGGACCATCGGGCGCCCCCTTTAATGCGACGTTATTAACGATGCAGAAGGCGCCAATGGGATCGCCTGGAAGGTCACTCATGAGTTACATACTCCCGCAAGTTTCACTGGCACACAGGCCCTTGCATCCCCCCTACACACACCGGCCTCCGTCAACTTCCATGCACACACCGGTGATCATGTCCGATGCCGGATCGGCAAAAAACAAAGCCGCATTGGCGATATCTTCAGGCTTTGACATCCGGCCCCAGGGAATGGTCGCGACGAATTTGGCGCGATTTTTCGGCGTGTCGGGAAGCCCCATGAACTGCTCCAGCATACCCGTTTCGCCAATCACCGGATTGATCGCACAGACGCGGATTTTCTTCGGCGCCAGCTCCGCCGCCATGGATTTTGTCAATATGATCGCCGCGCCCTTGGAGCCGTTATACCAGGTCAGGCCGGGGCGTGGCCGCACGCCAGCTGTTGACGCGGTGTTGATGATGACGCCGCCGCCGCGCCGCTCCATTTCAGGCACTACAGCCAGCGCCGACAGATAAATGGATTTGACATTCACCGCCATGATGCGGTCGAACTCGTCTTCGGCAACCTCCAGCATTGGCTGATTGGCATGGGTGTAGCCGGCATTATTGACCATGATGTCGACGCCGCCAAAAGCATTAGTGCAAGCCGCGACCATAGCTTCGACGTCTGCGCGCCGGGTTACATCGCAAGTGACGGCAATGGCGCTGTCGCCGATCTGCCCAGCGACTTTCGCCGCGCCGTCCCCGTTAATATCGGCAATCACCACCTTGGCGCCTTCAGCCGCATAGCAGCGCGCAATAGCTTTGCCAAAGCCCGACGCCGCCCCGGTTACAATCGCAATTTTATTTTCAAGACGCATGGTTCACCTCTTTCACAACGCTCAAACCCGGCGGGGCTTATGCCCCCCCATCAATCCGAACCATTCGCTTTGGCAGCGAGCTTGCTGCGAAATGTGCTGGCCCGGTAAGTGCCGAGCATCTGCACATCGGTGGTGAAAAAATTCAGCTCCTCCAATGCCAGGGCGACGCGCCGCTCATCCGGGTGCCCCTCGATATCGGCAAAAAACATGGTCGCATTGAACGAGCCGCCCAATTGATAAGATTCCAGCTTGGTCATGTTGACGCCGTTGGTGGCAAACCCGCCCATGGTTTTATACAGCGCCGCCGGGACGTTGCGCACGCGAAACAAAAAAGAGGTCATGACAAGCCCGTCCTCCATCTCGCCGTTCTCCCTCACCGGCCCCGCTTGTCCTGCAAGCTTCACCTCAACAGGTTCATTGGCAAGAATAACAAAGCGCGTTGTGTTATGCACTTCGTCCTCAATATCCTGCGCCAGTATTTTCAAACCATAAATTTCCGCCGCCAGTTTCGACGCAATGGCCGCCAATGACATATCGCCGGCCTCCGAGACAATCCGCGCGGCGCCTGCCGTATCGGCTTCAGGAACTGGCGCGATATTCAGTTTTTTAAGCATCTTGCCGCATTGGCCCAGCGCATGAGTATGGGACAGCGCCCGCTTCACGGTTTCAAGACTGGCGCCGGGCAAGGCCATCAGCTGATGACGCACGCGCTCAAAATGCTCGGCGACAATAAACAGCCGCACGCCGGGCAACAGATGATGGATATCCGCCACCCGCCCGGCGACCGAATTTTCAATCGGGATCATCGCCAGATCGCAGTCCTTGGAGCTGACCGCATCAAGGGCGTCTTCAAATGTCGCGCAGGGAACCGCTTCCAGTTTTGGATACATTGCTTTGCAGGCGTTATGGGAATTGGCGCCCGGCTCACCCTGGAATGATATACGTTTGGCTGACGTTGCAAGAGGCGCTGACATTTTCGGGGAGGCTGACATGGTTGGGGAAGCTGACATGGCGATCCGATGCTTGGGAAGAAAACCGGTTAATGAGAAAAATGAGCTGATCTTGAACTGAAGCTGATTGTTAAATCCGTGAATGCCAGCCCCTAGCAGGCTGTTGAAATTCGATTTTGGCCTTTTTCTTTTCCCCTCCCATCGTGCTTCGCGCGTGCAACACGACGACGGGGAGGGGCTAGGGGTGGGGTGTGGCGAAGTTTGAGGTACTAAATTTAGAACTCGATCATAGCTCCCCCCACCCCCGCCCCCTCCCCGCGTTGGGGGAGGGGAGTTTTTCAACAACCTGCTAGAGCCAGACCCTTAGGGTCTGCTCCTGAGGACCATATCTTAAGGGTCAAATCTTAAACGCTATGCCCTTAAGCCTCGGTAGACAATATGGTGCGGGCACGCTCTAAATCTTCTGGAGTATCGACACCCAGGGGAAGCGTGTCAACGATGCTGACATCGATGCGCATGCCATCTTCCAGCGCGCGCAATTGCTCCAATCTTTCGCGCAGTTCAAGTTCTGACGGGCGCAAGGATACGAACCGCTCCAGCGCATTGCGCCGATAGGCATAAATGCCGATGTGATGATAAAGCGGGCCATCGCCGTAAGGCGCTGTAGCTCTGGTGAAATACAGCGCGCGCAATCGCTTCCCCTGAGCACTTGGCGATGCGCGAAGCTGTGCCCCCACAACCTTTACAACATTTGGGTTGGTGCGCTCGCTTTGCTTGGTGATCTCAACTGCCAGCGTTGCAATTTGAGGTCCCTGGCGCGCCGACATACCAGCGCCCAGAAGACGGCTGGCGTTGCCGGCCGACGGAATATCTTCCATCAGCGGCTCCAGACAGGCGCGCACCAAACCTTCATCCAAGGTTGGCAGATCACCTTGCAGATTGACGACAAAGTCGATCTCTTCTTCCGGGTCGACCTGGCACAACGCTTCAAAAATGCGGTCAGAGCCCGAGACATGATCGTCGCGTGTCATGACGGCTTCGCCGCCGGCTGAGCGTATGGCGCCTGCAACTGCCTCACTATCGGTAGCAACAATAACCCGCCCGATCTGCGCAGCCATGGCCCGGCGCCAGACATGCACAATCATCGGCTCGCCGTGAATATCCGCCATCGGCTTATCAGGCAACCGGGTGGACGCCATGCGGGCAGGAATAACAACCAGATTTCTAGGCATTGATCAGCGCTCTTTGTTAATGGTGAAATTGTCATAGTAAGTTGGAAAGCGCTGACCGGTCCGGGTCAACCTCTTTTCCGACGGTATGAACTAAAGTAGCCGCTCGTCCTCTAGCAGACAATTGGCGTGATCAAAAACCGATTCCGCATGATCAGATCTGTCACCAATACGCCAGTTTTCGCCACCCTGGGTTGGGCCAGCCGAGGCTAAATGCCAGCCGGGTGACAATTAGTCCCGCCAATAGCCTCCAAGATCGCCGGTCTGCCCTGTTGCAAGCGTGTGATGAAGCCCTATATTGGCCCCCGATCAGGGTTAAAGTATTGGCAACGATCAATCACAGAGCCT
>JAJRRE010000272.1 GCA_024279745.1 Alphaproteobacteria bacterium | reverse complement strand
AGTATTTGTCATCAATAGCCGCTCTGCTGCCAGCGCCAATTCTTCTGCCGCCTGAGTGGGGTCGGAGGAGCGGGCGTTACCGTCAGCACCAATAAGGCTCAGACCAGCCTGTGCAGCGAGCATTTTGCTTGACGCAGAAATTTTGCCGGTAAGGGCGTTGAGATTGCTAGTCAGGAGGCGCGGATTGGTTGCGCGATTGGCCAACGATTTCTTCAAACTTGCAATTTTTATCAGTGCCGCTGTTGCCTCTTGTGCTGTATTGCCTAACTGTTTGGACGTCTTGCGATCCAGGCCGCCGCGAGATTGCGCCCCTGAGACTTCGCGCCTCACCAGTAAGACACGTTTTGCCGCCTGGTCCAGCGCCCGGTTCATCGCGGCGCGCGTTATATCACGCTTCAGTTCGGCGAGGCGTTGGTCTTGTTGGGCACGAAGTTTGCCAAGAGCTTCACGGGTCGACACGGCCCGCGCAATAAGATCCTTAAGTTCTCGCTGATTGCGTTTATCAAGCGCGCTTAATCGTTTGTTGTTGCGTTGATCCAGTGTTGAAACTCGTTTCAAACTTTGCTTTTCAAGTGTGACGAATTTCTTACCGGCATCATTCGAATGTCGTTTGAGATCTTTTTTGACCGCCATGATTTGGGGCCCAGGATCAACGGTTTTGGGTGTCGGGATCACGGTCAGTTCATCTTTGATTGAGACCAAAGGCATTGCTGTTGTGAGATTTGTAATAACCTCGTCTTTGACACGCCGCGAGGGGGTCAAGCCTGAGATTTGAACACCGCCGCCGCCATAATCAACATGAATGTCAATCGGGTATCCACGCATAGGCGACGTCTTGGCAATGGTTTGGTGAGTTTTATCCATGGTCCAGGACGTCCAGTAACTCTGCCAACCGAACCACCCCAATAGCGCCAGCAACGGCAGACCGATCACCCATGCCATCGTTTTAAGGGGATTGCGGCGTGGCGTATCATCGGTCTTGAACAATTCGTCGTGGCGGCGCGACATCCGGGCTTCCAATGAGTTTGCCAGCTCCGGCAGGACATCATTTAAAGTCGCAATATCAGCTCCAGATGTTACCTTTGAGCCGTCGCCAATAACTGCGGCCCCGGCGAGCCCACCAGATTGTCTAGCGCTTGTACCACCCGCTTCAGTGCCACCAGTGCCCGCAGCACCATTCAACCTTGTGGCATCCAGGCGATTGCTTCCAGCCTGGGATAGCAGGTCATCATATTTATCCATGATGCTCAAAAATTCTGCATCAATGGCTTTGTCTATTCCCGGCAATGGCGCGCCAGAACATTTGGCCGCCAGCAGATAGGCTGGTGAATGGCGCAGGAAAATCTGGAAGCCGTCAATCTGCAATGCACGCAGGCTGGCTTTGTCGGCCTCAAAAGCTTCCTTGGCAAATTCGGTTATCGCGGAGAGAAACCCGCCCACCAGGGCATCGCGATTGTCTCCCAGTCTCGCGCGATTGCCCGGGCTGGTGTCTTCCAGGGCAATGTCGGGTTCCAGCTCAAGCGCCTCGCGGCTCCACCTTGAGATAATTTTTCCCGAACCGCGGCGCACCAGATAAAGCTCGACGACTTCGAGTTTTTGCGTCTCGGCAAGCACCATTTCCGCCATGGTCATGCCAGCGGCCTTGGCTTTGGCGCGCATCCGCCGTTTCGCGCCGGGCATAGCGTTTTCAAGCTTGCGATTGATTTGCGCCATCATGTCGTTCATCGCCGACGTGATGTAATCGCGGATCATAACGCCAAGGCTGGGTGACAGGACCTGAACCAGCGCGTCTTTATTGTTACGGATTTCTGCGGTTACTGTGCTGGCAACAAAAGGTGTCATGGCGCGGCGCAGATCGGCACTTTTAGTGCGATCGGCATCGACGTCTTTTAAGGCGCCATCGAGAATGTCTGCCACACTTGAGCGCAGACGATCAGTTGAGCCGGTAAGCTCATAAAGGGTGTTAATCCGTTGATCACGGGCGCTGGCGCGCTCAATAATCGCCTTGATCTGCGTTTGTAACTCATCGCGGGCCTGACGCTCTTCGCTTGCAACCCGCTCAAGGCGCGCTTGCAAGACACTTAGCTCTTGTTGCTCCTCATCAAATAGGAGCTCCTTTAACTGATTTACGTCATGCGACATGGCTTTGCCCGCTTCAAGCAGCGGCCCCATTCGATTTTTGAAAACGAAGACAAGCGCTCAGCCGAAGTCGAGCCGACGCACACAACCAGCTGCGTCGGCCGAATTGGCAAAACTAAACGCCGGAGGATATATTTTTTTAACGACAATAGCCGGCCAGACTTTGTCCGTTCGCAAATTTTATCAGCAATCATAAAGAGGTAAGGCCGGCCGAAGTGCAAAAGACAGCATCAATACCTTCAATTATGGTTTTTTGCGAATGCGCTGGCTCAATTCGCTCATCCCCCGTGCCAGATCTTCAAACGCCGAACGCTGGTCTTCTGAGATATTATTCGCCAACTCGTCCAGTCTGGTCTGGAGGCTATCCAATCGTTGATGCACGCTGAGTTCTAATTCCCTGACGCGTGCTTCCAGTTCGGAATGTTTGGCCTGGCTTTGGCGTTCAAATTCGCCAAATAGTAATTCACGAATTTGAACCATTTTATCGTCCACGACCTCGCGTGGCAAAGCGCCGGATTTGAATTGGTTGTGAGATGTTACATTCATATTTGCTATCTTTACTCATGATCATGCACGCCTTGCGGGCATTTACTAACTACTGCAACTTAATATACATAATGAATGATACTACATTCTTAAGCGAAATAGAATTCTGAATTCATTGCAGCAGTGCATTGGTGATCTTTTGCCT
>JAJRRE010000271.1 GCA_024279745.1 Alphaproteobacteria bacterium | reverse complement strand
TTATGACTTCTGGCAATACTGGCGCAACACCGAAGACGCCGATGTGGAACGGTTCTTGAAACTGTTCACCACATTGCCGCTTGATGAGATTGCCAAACTGGCGGCGCTAAAGGGCTCTGAAATTAATGAGGCCAAAGCCGTCTTGGCAACGGAAGTAACCGCTCTGCTGCATGGCCGCGATAAGGCCGAGGCGGCGGCAAAAACGGCCAGACAAACCTTTGAGCAAGGAGCCGCCGCGGCCGGACTGCCCAGTGTTACCATTGAGGCTGGCGCGCTTGATGAGGGCTTGGGCGTGCTCTCGGCCTTTGTCACTGCCGGTCTTGTTAAATCCACCAGCGAAGCGCGGCGCGCCATCAAGGGCGGAGCGCTCAAGGTTAATGATGTGGCGGTGAAAAGCGACAAGGCCGAACTGTCAGCCGGTGATGCCGACGGCGAGAATGTCATTAAACTGTCATTTGGCAAGAAACGGCATGTGCTGCTGAAGGTATCGTCATAAGGTTTTGCGCCGGCATAAACATAGGCGCAGGCTTAGGCCTGGATTTGGTCTTGGACTAGAGTTTGGCCTGGGCTTGGGATCAGAGTAAAGGTCGCGGGGGCCCTAAACTAGCGGTTTGGCGTCGCCTTTGCCGACCATCCGCCGATGACCTCGGGGCCGTCGGCTCCGGCGCTGACCTTGGCCCGCCGCCGGCTGCGCCTTGTCGACACTATCGAACTTGAGGAGCGGGTGGCGCTGCGTTTTTTGCGTTTACTCTTCTTTGTACCGCCCCGCTTTTTGATGGTTGGATTAAGCGGTGTCAGCGCCATTAGTTCGCGCAAGAAACCTGGCGTCAGCACGGAGAGAGGGTTGACGATAACTTCGGGGTTTCCCAGCTTTCCTTTCACGGCAAAAGTAATACCGAATACGCCTTCACAGCGCGGTCCGGTCAACAATTGGCCAAGCAGGGGGATCTGACAAAACGCCGAGTTAAGGCCGCTAAGCGGTACATAGGTGCCGCCCAAATTCAGCCGGCGCGCCTTGAAATCAACCTTGCCCCGCATCGATGCCCCGATCACCGGCCCCTTAATCGATGAATTGGAAATCACGAATTGCCCCTGGCCAACGGAAAAGGGCACACTCAATCGGTCAAAATCGAATCGCTCTCGCTCAATACGGCGACGACTGCGCGAGGCGATGGCCGGGCGTCCTTCATCAATACTTTGCAGCACTTCGGATATAACCTGGTCACCCAGAATAAAGAATTTGCGCACTTCAAGCTGCCCGGTTGTCTCAGCCACGCCTCGTCCGTCCAGATTGACTTTCAAGGTCGCCTGCCCGTTGCGCAAATTGGGATAGAAGCCTACCATCTTGAATGCTTTGCCGGCGCGCGAGGTTTGCGCGAACAAGATCCGCTTCTGCCCTTTTTTGGGATTGAGCTTGACTGACAGCGGCTCGCCGCCATCCAGTTCCCCTCTGGCTTCAATGAATGTCAACTTATCGCCCCGCTCGCGCAATTTGACTTTGAAATCACGCAGCGAAATATCGCCGTAGCCAATGACATTATCAATCGTAGCGGTTAGATCGATCCCCGGCATATCTTTGCGCTTGTGTTTTTTTGCGCGCCCGCCAGCATCCACATCGAACAAGGATGAGAAAAAATCGCGACCATCAAATGTTGGCCCGTTGGCATTGATCTTCCAGATGTTGGCTTTCGACAGGGCGCCTTGCACCTCCAGCCTGGTGACCACATTGACAGAAAATTCTGGAAAATAGAACTCGCGCGCCTTGAAGTTCCGATCCAAAGCCACCCAACCGTCAATGGCGACATTATCGCCAACAAGTTTAAAGTTCTGCAATTCATACGGATAGGCTGATCCTTTGCCGACATCGAACTGCAAGAGGGCTTTGCGACCTTTAGGCTTTTGCCAGGCCAGGCTTTTGAGACTTAACTCTGCCTGACTTAGATTAGCTGTAAGATGTATCGACTGGTTTTTTAATCCGACATTAGCAACGCTGACATTGATCGGCACGATCCCGGAAATGAGGTGATTGACGTCCATACCCAATTGCACGCGGTCTGCATCGTCGAGAGCGGCGCGCAGGCGCATGGCCGGTTGCTTGTTTGCTGGTAGTCCGAATATGCGCTGCCAGTTCAAATTGGCGACGATCCCATTCATCAACATTTGCCCTGCCACATGTACCGCACGGGGAGAAATGTTTATTTTCATGGCAATCGAAGTAACTTTAACAGGGCTATCGGGAAGCTTAACCTCGCCGCCCGAAATGGTTACCGCACCATCAACCTTTATTTCCTCGATTTGCAGATCTTCACGCAGCGGCAGGCGAACCTTTATCTGCCCTTTGAAAGTTCCAGCGATTTGGCTGGGCGCCACTTCCGTCGTCTTTATCAAGTTGATCGGATCTGTCTGCGCCAGCGCCAGCACATCGCGAACCCGGCCACCGGTTCGAAACTCCAAGACGCCATCGGGAACATCTTCAAATATATTTGCAACCTGCAACCGGCCAGCGGTCAATGAAATGTC